>RFJX01000121.1 GCA_003694425.1 Gammaproteobacteria bacterium | reverse complement strand
GAGACCGCCTTCGACTGGGGAACCCTTGGCCGGGGCATGGAGCGTTACATCCGCTACCTCAACGGGGTCTACGTGCGGCTGCTGGAGCGCGCCGGGGTGGAGCGGATCGAGGGTCGTGCCACCCTCGAGGGAGCGGACAGGGTCTCGGTGAACGGGCGAAGCCTGCGGGCAGGGCAGATCCTGATCGCCACCGGCAGTCGCCCGGTGGTGCCCGATATCCCGGGCCACGAACTGGCCATCACCTCCGACGAGGCCTTCACCCTGCCCGCTCTGCCTCCCCGTGTGGCCATCGTCGGCGGCGGCTACATCGCCGTCGAGTTCGCGGGGATCTTCAACGGCCTGGGCTCGAGGACCACCCTCTGCTACCGGGGCCCGCTGTTCCTGCGCGGCTTCGACCGCCCGTGCCGCGAACATCTGGCCCGGGAGATGAGGGAGAAGGGGGTCGACCTGCGCTTCGACAGCCGAGTCCGGGCGCTGGAGCGGCGTGGGCACGCGATCCGGCTCCACTTCGAGGAGGGAGGCGAACTGGAGGTCGATCAGGTCCTCTATGCCACCGGCAGAGCGCCCCGCACCGAAGGGCTGGGACTGGAGCGGGCGGGTGTCGTCCTGGACGACTACGGGGCGATCGAGGTGGACGACTGCTACCGCAGCTCGGTGCCCTCCATCCTCGCCATCGGCGATGTCATCAACCGGGTGGCGCTGACCCCGGTGGCGCTGGCCGAGGCCGCATTCGTGGTCGCCCTGCTCGCAGGGGAACGGCCGCAGCCCCTGGACTACGGGACCATCCCCACTGCTGTCTTCAGCCAGCCGGCGCTGGCCTCGGTCGGCCTGACCGAGGAGGCCGCCCGGGAGAGGCATACCCGGATCAGGGTCTACAGTGGTGATTTCAGACCCCTGCGCCACGGGCTCTCCGGTCGCACCGAGCGCTCCCTGGTGAGGCTGGTGGTGGACGCGCAGAGCGACCGGGTCCTGGGGGCTCACATGGTGGCGCCGGAGGCGCCGGAGATCATGCAGGGGCTGGCGATAGCGGTGCGCGCCGGTCTGACCAAGGCCCAGTTCGACGCCACCATCGGCATCCATCCGACCGCCGCGGAGGAATTCGTCACCCTGCGGAAGGCCGACCCCTGAGCCCGGATCCGGGATGGCCGCCGCCGCGCGGAGCGGGCTATACTTCGACAGGGAACCCGGAAGCCGCCGCATCTCCGCACCCTTGCCACCGTAGGGCCACGCGGATGCACCGGGGTCGCTGGCCTGCCACCACCGATCCCGTAGTACCTTCCGGGCCGTCCCGGTAAAACAAGAACCAGACCGGAGTCTGACAAGGGGGAACCATGGCCAGCTACACCACCGAGCAGATCCGCAACCTCGCCCTCACCGGCCACCGCCAGGGGGGCAAGACCTCCCTCGCAGAGGCCCTCCTGCACGCGGGTGGGGCCATTCCCCAGCCCGGCAGCGTCGAGCGGGGTACGACCGTCACCGATTTCCTCCCCCTGGAGAAGCGTTACCGGCATTCCCTGGCCCCAGCCCTCTGTCACCTCGACTGCGATGGGCGCCATATCAACCTCCTCGACACCCCCGGCTACATCGACCTCCTGGGCCGCACCCTTGCGGTACTGCCGGCGGTGGAGACGGTGGCCCTGGTGATCAACGCCAACGTCGGGGTGGACGCCTACAGCCAGCGGATCATGGAGTGGGTGCGGGAGCGCGGCCTGGACCCCCTGATCATCGTCAACCAGATCGACGGTGATGCCGATCTGGAGGCCCTCACCCGGGAGATCCAGGAGACCTTCGGCCGGCACTGCCTGCCCCTGAACCTCCCCGCCGCGGGCCGGCAGCGGGTGCTGGACTGCTTCTTCAGCCTGGAGGGCGAGCCGACCGAGTTCTCCTCGGTGGAGGAGGCCCACACCCGGCTGGTGGAGCAGGTGATCGAGGTGGACGAGGCCCTGATGGAACTCTACCTGGAGCAGGAGCAGTCGATCCGGCCGGAACAGCTGCACGACCCCTTCGAGCAGGCCCTGCGTGAAGGTCACCTGATCCCGATCTGCTATACCTCTGCCACCAGCGGTGTCGGGATCCGCGACCTGCTGGCGGTCATCACCCGCCTCATGCCCCATCCCGGCGAGGGCAATCCGCCCGATTTCTTTCTGGGGGAGGGACCGGAGGCGAAGCTCCTCCACTTCAGCCCGGACCCGCAGGCCCACGCCCTGGCCCACGTATTCCAGGTCACCATCGACCCCTTCGTCGGCAAACTCTCCACCTTCCGGGTCCATCAGGGGACCGTCCGCCCCGACAGCCAGCTCTACATCGGCGACGGGCGCAAGCCCTTCCGGCCGGGCCATCTGCTCGCGCTGCAGGGCAAGCAGCACATCGAAATGGCCCGGGCCATTCCCGGCGACATCTGCGCGGTGGCGAAGGTGGAAGAGATCCACACCGACGCCGTGCTGCACGATTCCCACGAGGAGGATCACATCCACCTGCGCCCGGTGGAACTGCCCGAGCCGATGTACGGGCTGGCGGTCGAGGCCACGGCACGAGGTGATGAACAGAAGCTCTCCGATGTCCTCCACCGCCTCGCGGACGAGGACCCGAGCCTGCGCATCGAGCACGACGCCAACCTGAACGAGACGGTGATCCGGGGGCTCGGCGAGCTCCACCTGCGGATCGTGCTGGAGGAGATGGAGGAGCGTTTCGGACTCAAGGTGAAGACCCACCCGCCCAGCATCCCCTACCGCGAGACCATTACCCGTCCGGCCAGCGCCCAGTACCGGCACAAGAAACAGACCGGCGGCGCCGGGCAGTTCGGTGAGGTCCATCTGCGCGTCGAACCGCTGCCGCGGGGCGCCGGCTTCGAATTCGTCGACGAGGTGGTGGGCGGAGCGATCCCGAAGCAGTTCATCCCGGCGGTGGAGAAGGGGGTCCGTCAGGCCATGGCCGAGGGGCTGGTGGCCGGTTTTCCGGTGCACGACGTCAGGGTAACCGTCTACGACGGCAAGCACCACCCGGTCGACTCCAAGGAGG
>RFJX01000120.1 GCA_003694425.1 Gammaproteobacteria bacterium | reverse complement strand
CTCCACTCATGTCGAGGAATCCCATGTGCAACCGGGCCGGAGCGCTGACGGTGATCGAGGGGTCTGTGCTGGTGCTGCTCACGATGGATGTCTTTCCCGCTGGGTCAGTCCCGATTATAACCCATCGGTCCGCACCACCCACGCTACCGTGGCAACGGTCGGGCGACGGCGGGCACCCTCGCATATCCCACCCCCACGGATCATGTGGAAAAGGCCGCAGGAATTGCCCGCAAGCGCTGGAGTGGTGGGGGTAACTGTGATAGCTTAATTCCCGGATTGGACCCGTCCATCCCGCCATCGGCACGTGGTCCCGTTCACCGTGACTGCGGCCGGGAGGGACGGCAGAACAAGGATCGGCCAGCGGCCGTTACGGCGGGCTTGCAACAGCATGGGAAGATGGGCACGTGGTCAAGCGACCTGCGGCGCCTGCCGGAGACATACCGGGTCCCTCCTGCGACCTGGTCCGCAAAGGCCCGCAGGTCACCATGGCCGTAGCCACCCTGCTGCGGGCGCGACGGCCCGGGTCCCCTGAACCTCGCGGTACGCTGCGGACCGGTCACCAGCCCCTGATCCGTTGAGGGGGCTGGCGAAGGCGGGCCGGAGCCACGACAAAAACTATAATCTGCCAACAGTCGAACGGCACCATGCAGGGACCTGAACCGGGATGGCCAGGGTGAGCTGCGGATCATGCCGTCGGCGTTGTGAGGAAGCACTGCATCCAAGATGACTGACGACAAGACTGCCCGGAGATCCCGGGCACAGGCCCGGGGCCGCCATCCTGACCCGGTGGCCGTGCGGGAGATCCGCGAGCTGCTGGGTGACATGCCACGCCGGCGTGACCTCCTGATCGAATACCTCCACCTGATCCAGGACCGCTACCACCACATCTCCGCCGCCCATCTGGTGGCACTGGCCGCGGAGCTCAACCTGGCCACCACCGAGGTCTATGAGGTGGCCACCTTCTACCACCACTTCGACGTGGTCAAGGAAGGAGAAACGCCTCCGCCCCCGCTCACGGTTCGTGTCTGCGACTCGCTGACCTGCGAGATGTTCGGTGCCCGGGAACTGGCCGGAGAACTCGAGCAGACCCTGGGTGAGGGGGTCCGCGTGCAGCGGGTCCCCTGCGTGGGCCGCTGCGACCAGGCCCCGGTGGCCGTGGTCGGGACCCGCCCGGTGGGCGGAGCCGACCCGCGGCAGGTGCTCGAGGTGGTGGAAAGTGGAGAGCACGCCGATACCCCGCCCCCCTGCACCGACTACGCGCAGTACCGGGCCGATGGCGGCTACCGGCTCCTGCGGGAGTGCGTGGAGGGCGGTCGCGATGCGGAGTCGGTCATCTCCCTGCTGGAGGGCTCCGGTCTCCGGGGACTCGGTGGCGCCGGATTTCCCGCCGGGCGCAAGTGGCGCATCCTGCGCGACCAGCCAAAGCCGAGGCTGGTGGCGGTCAATATCGACGAGGGCGAGCCGGGGACCTTCAAGGACCGCTACTATCTGGAGCGCGACCCGCACCGTTTCCTCGAGGGCATGCTGATCGCCTCCTGGGCAATCGAGGCCGAGGCGATCTACATCTACCTGCGCGACGAGTATGCCGGGGTCCGTCAGCTGCTCACGGCGGAGCTGGAGAAGCTGCAGGCCGCCCCCCCCTGTCCCCTCCCGCCAATCGAACTGCGCCGGGGCGCCGGGGCCTATATCTGCGGGGAGGAATCGGCCATGATCGAGTCGATCGAGGGCAAGCGGGGCATGCCGCGCCTGCGCCCGCCCTACGTCGCCCAGGTCGGCCTCTTCGGCCGCCCCACCCTGGAGCACAACATGGAGACCCTCTACTGGGTCCGCGACATCGTCGAGCGGGGTCCGGACTGGTTCACCGGTCACGGTCGCCATGGCCGCAAGGGGCTGCGCTCCTTCTCGGTCAGCGGGCGGGTGGTCAAGCCGGGGGTACACCTCGCCCCGGCCGGGATCACCATCCGGGAGCTGATCGACGAATATTGCGGCGGAATGCTGCCGGGACACGAATTCTACGGTTACTTCCCGGGTGGCGCCTCCGGCGGGATCCTGCCCGCCTCCCTGGACGACGTCCCGCTGGACTTCGACACCCTGCAACCCCACGGCTGCTTCATCGGCTCCGCCGCCATCGTGGTCTTCTCCGACCAGGACAGCGCCCGGCTGCTGGCGCTCAACGCCATGCGCTTCTTCGAGGACGAGTCCTGCGGCCAGTGCACCCCCTGCCGGGTCGGCACGGCCAAGGCCGTGGCCCTGATGGAACGCGAGCAGTGGGATACCGGTCTACTTGAGGAGCTGGCCCGCGCCATGGAGGACGCCTCCATCTGCGGCCTCGGCCAGGCGGCACCCAACCCGCTGCGCTGTGCGGTCAGGTATTTCCCGGAGGAATTCAAGTAATGGCTGCCAACCCCGAAACCCTCACCATCCGTTTCACGCTCGACGGCCGGGAGGTCGAGGCACGTCCCGGCGAGACCATCCTCCAGGTGGCCCGACGCCTGGGCGAGGAGATCCCCTTCCTCTGCTACAAGGAGGGCTACCGGCCCGACGGCAACTGCCGCGCCTGCATGGTGGAGATCGAGGGCGAACGCGCACTTGCCCCCTCCTGCTCCCGCCAGCCCGTCGAGGGCATGGTGGTGCACAGCGCGAACGAGCGGGCCCGCCATTCGCAGAAGATGGTGCTGGAGCTGTTGCGCTCGGACATGCCCGGCCAGGGTGATTCCCCGCACGACCCGGATTCCGAGCTCGACTACTGGGCCCGGAAACTGGGCGTGGACCAGGTCCGCTTCCCTGGCCGGGACCAGCCGGCGGCCGACACCAGCAATCCGGCCATCGACGTCAACCTCGAGGCCTGCATCCAGTGCACCCGCTGCGTGCGGGCCTGCCGCGAGGTCCAGGCCAACGACGTCATCGGCTATGCCTTCCGCGGCCTCCATTCGAAGATCGTCTTCGACCTCGACGACCCGATGGGTGATTCCAGCTGCGTCACCTGCGGCGAGTGCGTCCAGGCCTGCCCGACCGGGGCCCTGGCACCGAAGGGCGGCGTCCTCAGGGTCGTGCCCGAGAAGCAGGTGGAGAGCACCTGCCCCTATTGCGGCGTCGGCTGCCTGCTCACCTACAATGTCAGGGACAACCGCATCCTCCATGTCGATGGCCGGGACGGCCCCTCCAATCACAGCCGGCTCTGCGTCAAGGGACGCTACGGCTTCGACTACGTGCACAACCCGGAGCGCCTCACCAGACCGCTGATCCGGCGCGAGGGTGTGGCCAAGACCCCGGAGCTGGTTCCCCCCGAGGAGTTCCCCCGGGTGTTCCGGGAGGCGAGCTGGGAAGAGGCGCTGGATGCGGCAGCGGGAGGACTGCGCCGGATCCTCGAGCAGCACGGCCCCCGGGCCCTGGCCGGATTCGGCTCGGCCAAGGGCAGCAACGAGGAGGCCTATCTGTTCCAGAAACTGGTCCGCACCGGCTTCCGCAACAACAACGTCGACCACTGCACCCGCCTCTGCCACGCCTCCTCGGTGGCGGCGCTGCTCGAGTGCATCGGTTCCGGCGCGGTCTCCAACCAGGTGGCCGATGTCGCGAAGGCAGAGGTCATCCTGATCATCGGCTCCCGGCCCACGGTCAACCACCCGGTCGCCGCCACCTTCATGAAGAACGAGGCCCGCGCCGGCAAGACCCTGATCGTGATGGACCCCTACCATTCCGCCATCACCCGCTTCGCCGACTACCATCTCCAGTTCCGTCCCGATACCGACGTACCCCTGCTCAACGCCATGATGTACACCATCATCGAGGAGGGGCTGACCAACGACGAGTTCATCGCCCGTCATACCGAGGGTTTCGAGGCGCTGAAGGAAACGGTGATGAAATATCCACCGGAGAAGGTGGAGGCCTTCTGTGGCATCCCCGCCGGGGTCATCCGCGAGGTGGCCAGGATCTACGCCACCTCGAAGGGCTCGATGATCTTCTGGGGCATGGGGATCTCGCAGCACGTCCACGGCACCGACAACGCGCGCTGTCTCATCTCCCTAGCCCTCATGACCGGCCAGATCGGGCGCGACGGCACCGGACTGCACCCCCTGCGGGGACAGAACAACGTCCAGGGCGCCTCCGATGTGGGCCTCATCCCCATGGTCTATCCGGACTATCAGCCGGTGGACGACCCCCACGTGCGCGAATACTTCGAGGAACTGTGGCAGACCACCCTGGACCCGGAGCCGGGACTGACCGTGGTGGAGATCATGAACGCGGTGCATGCCGGGAAGATCCGGGGCATGTACATCATGGGCGAGAATCCGGCCATGTCCGATCCCAACCTCAACCACGCCCGCGCCGCCCTGGCCGAGCTGGAGCATCTCGTGGTGCAGGACATCTTCCCCACCGAGACGGCCGGTTATGCCGATGTCATCCTCCCCGCCTCGGCCTTCCCCGAGAAGACCGGTACCTTCACCAATACCGACCGCCGGGTCCAGATGGGCCGCCAGGCCATCGACCCGCCCGGGGAGGCCCGGCAGGACCTCTGGATCATCCAGGAGATGGCCCGGCGCCTGGGCCTGGACTGGGACTATGCCGGCCCGGCCGACGTCTTCGAGGAGATCCGCAAGGCCACGCCCAGCATGGCCGGGATGACCTGGGAACGGCTGGATGCGGAGCACAGCCTCACCTATCCGCTGGAGAAGGAGGGCGACCCGGGAGAGCCGACCATCTTCGTCGGTGGCTTCCCCACCCACAGCGGCAAGGGCAGGTTCGTACCGGCCGAGTACACCCACGCGGCGGAACTGCCGGACGAGGAATACCCCTTGGTCTTCATCACCGGCCGCCAGCTCGAGCACTGGCATACCGGGGCCATGACCCGGCATGCCACGGTCCTGGACGCGCTCGAACCGGATCCGGTGGTCTCCATCCATCCGCAGGACCTGGAGCGGATCGGGGCCTCGCCCGGGGACCCGGTGCGGATCGCCTCCAGGCGGGGCGAGATCACCGCCTACGCCCGGCTCGACAGCGGAGTCCAGCCCGGCTCCCTCTTCATGGCCTTCTGCTACCAGGAGGCCGCCGCCAACCTCCTCACCAGCGAGGAGCTGGACCCCTACGGCAAGATCCCGGAGTTCAAGTTCTGCGCGGTCAGACTGGAGAAGGCGCAGGCCGAGGCGGCCGCCTGAAGACGGAACCGGCAGGGAGGAAGGATCCCGCAGACAGGAAAAAACGCCGGCATGTAGCCGGCGTTTTTTTGCTCTCTTGAATGATTTTTCGTTTCAGGGCTTCATCTGCGCCACCTTGCCCGGCTCCCCGAGCTCGGCCTTCACCAGGGTAAGCCGCTCCTCGATGAGGGGCTCCTCGAACGCCTTGCCCTCCTCTTCCTTCGACATGTCCGGGATAATGGTATGGATCTGGTAGAGCATCCCCGGAACCTCCTTCGACAGGATGAAGGTGTAGACCTTGTGCGCGTACTCCTCGAACTCCGGACGGTGGGGGTCGTTGATGAACGGCTTCATGGTCACCTTCCGACCCGTCACCTCCCTGCCGTCGAAGGTGAAGGTTACCGGCTCGACCTCCGCCTCGTAGGCGAAGCCGTACTTCATCCGCCTGTGGAAGTAGCGGGAGCTGCCCGGGGTCAGGCGGGCCATCTCGTAGGTGTCCCCCTGCAGGAAGACCAGGATCACGCCGTTGAGATTGGTGTGGGCATTGGGCGGCACGTACTGGTGGCGATCACCCTCCAGGAAGTCGATCTCGGCGCTCTTGAAGCCGTCCTCCAGCACCTTGTCGATCCGCAGGATCACCCTGTCGGTGAAGTTCTCCTCCAGACTCCCGCGGTGGACGAACTCGTAGCGCAGCTCTCCCGGCGCGCTGATGTTCTCCAGGTGATCGGTCAGGAAGAGCAGGGTCTCCGCCTCGCTGAACTCGGGTTCCTTCTCCTCCTCCGCTGCGTTGACCCAGAACGGCAGGGCGAGCGCCAGCAGCAATACGAGGCCCCCGGCAAGGTGCGGTTGCTTCATCTTGTTTTCAGTCATCGTCTTCCTTCAGGAACAGGTCGATGTTCTCGATGGGCAGGAGCGGGACCCCGTAGTCCCGCAGGATGGCGTTGATCTCCTCCTGATGGCGGTCGATCAGCTCCTCGATCTGGCGCTTCCACTCCTTCTCGCCGAAGCGGACCGCCATGGAGATGGGATATTCGAACTGCATGTGGGATTCGGAGTGCATCGGGACCACGACGATCTCGGTACCGGTCTCCTCCTTCACCTTCTTGGCGAAGTAACCGGCGATCGGCCCCCAGATGAAGGCGATGTCGATCTTGCCCGCGGGCAGGTCCTTTTCCACCATCTCGCCCACGTAGGCCTCGAAGGCGCCCGTCTGCGCCTGATAGGGCACCATGTGCTCCATCAGCCCGTGTTCGATCACCCAGCGGGCGGTCGGGCTCTTGTCGAAGACGCCGACCTTGATCTTCTGCAAACGCTCCTCGTCGATGTGGGCCAGGTCCTCCTGGCTCCGGATGTCGTCCAGACCCCGGCCCTTCACATAGGCGAAGGCCCAGGTCGACCGGTAATAGGGCTTGGTGGTGTCCGCCAGCTCGAATCCGGTGACCACTCCCATCACCACGTCGCAGGCGTAGCTGCCGTCCGGGGTGTCCAGGTTGTTGCGCAGGGTCTTGCGGATGAAGCCGATCCGCTGCGGAAACCAGGTGTACTCGATCGGCAGGCCGAGGTCGTCGGCGAACAGCCTGGCGATCTTGTTCTCGTAGCCCTCCTCTTTCTTGTTCGACATGGGCAGGTTGTAGGGGTCGGCGCAGACCTTGAAGGCGGTGCGCTCGGCGGCCCGGCTCCCGGAGACGGCGGTGAGTGCCGCCAGCAGCAGGGCTGCCAGGAATGTGGATCTCATGATGCTCTCCTCGTGGACATGGACACAGGATAGGACCGTCGTGACGGGGGCCGGTTCCTTTCCCGGCGGTGGCCTGAAACAGGAAAGGCGGTATCACCCGGCCGCAGCACGGATGATACCGCCTCTGGGTCCCTGCGCCTAGCCCGGCTCCCTGCGAGAGGCAGCGGCCGGAACCCGGCCGCTCACATCCAGCCGCGCTTCTTGAGCTCCTTCTCGGCCTTCTTGATCACCCGCTTGACGAAGCCCTTGGGGGCATCCTTGGTGTCTTGGCCGCCTCCTTCACCGCGTTGAGGTTGGCCGGCTTGCCCTCACCCACG
>RFJX01000119.1 GCA_003694425.1 Gammaproteobacteria bacterium | reverse complement strand
GCCCAGGGCCGAGAGCCCGTGGAGCAGGGCCGCGGCCACCGGTGTCCGGCGCCCGAGTTCCCCCCAGGCCAGGCCGGAGAGCTGCTGTTCCAGCAGCCCGCGCAGGGTCTGGATCTCCTCCTGCATCCGCTCCAGCATCCCTTCGTCGGTCCAGAGGACCTGGGCCTGTGCCGCGGAGGTCTCCGCTGCCGGGGCCCTGGGCGCGGTGACTCCGGGTCGTGATGCAGGTGTATCGGGATGCGGTCCTGATGCCGGGGCGGGTCGGTCCTCGCCGGGGGGCTGCGGCGGCCGCCCCTTGCGGGCCGCCTCCAGTGCGGCCTTCAGGTCGGCGGGGGTCCGCTTCGGGGCAGAGGGTTCGCGGGGCGCAGTGGAGGATCTGAGCAGTTTCTCGTCGTAATCCTCGGCCGTGACGAGTTCGACCCCGCCGGGCACCTTGCGGTTGGAGAGGATCAGCACATCGGGGCCCTGGGCCTCCCGGACCATCCGCAGCCCCTCTCGCATGTCACGGGCGAAAAAGCGTCTCACCTTCATGCCTCATCCATCCGCCTGTACCTGATCATTGTCCGGCCCCGGTTCACGTTCAGCCGCCCTGCGGCAGCTCCTGGCCACCCCCCAGCGTGGCGACGATCCGCAGCTGCTTGTCCTGCGGCAGCTCGCTGAAGCCGAGGACGTGTATCCCGGGCACCGACTGACCGATGAAACGGGCCAGGAACTCCCTGAGATTGTCTGCCACCAGCAGGACGGTCGGCTGTCCCGCATTGTCCTGTTGCTGCTTCAGCTGTCTGATGGAATCCAGGATCCTGGCAGCCAGTCCCGGTTCGATGGCTCCGCCGGATTCACCCACCGCCTGCAGACTCTTTTGCAATAACTGTTCCAGCATTCCATCCAGGGTTATTACCGGGAGCTCCGGCTCCAAGCCATTGATCTGTTCGACGATAATCCGGCCCAGCGCGATCCGCACCTGGGCGGTGAGGACGCCAGGATCCTGACTCCTCGGCGCATGCTCTGCCACCACTTCGACGATCGTGCGCATGTCCCGGATCGGCACCTGCTCCCGCAGGAGGTTCTGCAGGACCCGGACCAGCACCGGCAGGGAGACCACCTTGGGCACCAGGTCCTCCACCAGCTTGGGATGGCGTTCTCCCAGCCGCTCCAGCAGCTTCTGCACCTCGTCGAAACCGAGCAGTTCATGGGCATGCTGCTGCAGGACCTGGCTCAGGTGGGTGGCGATGACGGTGCCGGCGTCGACCACCGTGTAACCCAGCGCCTGGGCCTGTTCGTGCTGTTCCGGGGCAATCCAGACCGCCTCCAGGCCGAACACCGGGTCCCGGGTGGTGACCCCCTCGAGCTGACCGAACACGGTGCCGGGGTTGATCGCCAGTTCCCGTTCCGGCTGCACCTCGGCCTGGGCGACCGTGGCCCCGTGCAGGGTGATGCGGTAGCTGGTCGGCGGCAGATCGAGGTTGTCGCGGATGTGGACCGCCGGGATCAGGAAGCCGAGTTCCCGCGAGAGCTTCTTGCGCACCCCGCGGATGCGCGACAGGAGGCGCCCGTCCTGGCTCTTGTCGACCATCGGGATGAGGCGGTAGCCGACCTCGAGCCCGACCACGTCGACCTGGCCGACATCCTCCCAGCCCAGCTCCCGGACCGGTTCTTCTGCCGGAGGGGCCGGCACCGCGGCCGCCTCCTCCTCCGCCTCGTGCCTGCGTCTGGCCATGAACCAGGCTGCGGTGGCCCCGGACAGGGCCACCAGCAGGAAGGGGAGATTGGGCATGCCGGGGATGATCCCGATGAGCCCGATCACCCCCGCGGTCACGGCCAGGGTACGTGGATTGTCGAAGATCTGGCGGACGATCTGGCTGCCCATGTCCTGGGCGCTGGAGACCCTCGTCACCATGATCGCCGCGGCCGTGGAGAGCAGCAGGGCCGGGATCTGCGCCACCAGGCCGTCGCCGATGGTCAGCAGGACGAAGACCCGGGCCGCCTCGGATACCGTCATGTCGTGCTGCAGGGTCCCGATGGCCAGCCCGCCGAGGATGTTGATAACCAGGATCAGCAGTCCGGCGACGGCGTCGCCGCGGACGAACTTGCTAGCCCCGTCCATCGCGCCGTAGAAGTCCGCCTCGCGGGCGATCTCCTCACGCCGCGCCCGCGCCTCCTCCTGGTTGATGATCCCCGCGTTCAGGTCGGCGTCGATGGCCATCTGCTTGCCGGGCATGGCGTCCAGGGTGAAGCGGGCGCTGACCTCCGAGACACGGCCGGCCCCCTTGGTGACCACCACGAAGTTGATGATCACCAGGATCATGAACACCACGAAACCGACCGTGTAGTTGCCGCCGATCACGAAGTCGCCGAAGGCCTCGATCACCCGGCCGGCGGCATCGGTTCCGGTGTGGCCACGCAGCAGCACCACGCGGGTGGAGGCGATGTTCAGCGCCAGCCGCATCAGGGTGGTGATGAGCAGGACCGTGGGGAAGACCGCGAAGTCGAGCGGCCGCTTGCTGTAGATCGTGGCCAGCAGCACCACCAGGGCCAGGGAGATGTTGAAGGTGAACAGCATGTCGAGGGCGAAGGGCGGCAGGGGCAACACCATCATCGACATCATCAGGAGCAGGAGGATCGGCGCCCCCAGCCCGTTGCGCCCGATACCGCGCAGTCCGTTCATGACCGCCTCGCTCACGACCCGGCCTCCCGCCGCAGCTCATCCGGGATCGGGAACTCCGTCGGCAGTACCGGTTCCGGTCCCCGGCCGTCGTGGCTGCGCAGCTGGAACACATAGGCCAGGACCTGCGCCACCGCCAGATAGAGCCCTTCCGGGATCTCCTGCTCCAGGCGGGTGCTGTGATAGATGGCCCGGGCCAGGACCGGCGCCTGGACCACCACCACGCCATGGCGCGACGCCACCTCGCGGATCCGCAGCGCCACCTCGTCGACCCCGCGGGCCACCACCCGCGGCGCCCGCATCCGTTGCTGGTTGTATCTCAGGGCCACGGCGTAGTGGCTGGGATTGGTCACCACCACGTCGGCCTTCGGCACCTCGGCCATCATCCGTCGCCGGGCCACTTCCTGCTGCAGCTGGCGGATGCGCCCGCGTACCTCGGGGCGGCCCTCGGTCTGCTTGAGCTCCTCCTTGACCTCCTGCCGGGTCATGCGGAGCTTGCGGCCGTGGTCCCAGAGCTGGAAGGGGACATCGACCAGGGCGATGATCACGGTGGCCGAGGCCACCAGCAGAAAGCCCCTCAGGATCAGCCTGCCACCCTGCGCCATCCCTCCTTCCAGCGAGCCGTTGCCGACCTCCAGCAGCCCGTGACGGTAGTGCCAGAGGAACAGGCTCAGAAAGAGGCAGATGAGGATGAACTTGGCCAGGGCCTTGAGCAGCTCCACCAGGCCACGGGCGGAGAAGACCCGCCCGAGGCCCTTGACCGGATCGATGCGCTCCCACTTGAAGGCCAGGGCCTTGCCGGAGAGCCCCCACCCTCCCAGGGCCATCGGCGCGGCCAGGGCCACGACGAACATCACCGCGAGCAGCGGGGCGATCGCACGCAGCGCCTCCACCAGGGCCTGCGCCAGGGCCTCGTGGACCAGCCCGGGGCCGCCCTGGGCCAGCCCGTGCAGACTGAAGAAGTGCTGCATCAGGCGGGCGAGGCCGCCGGTCATCGCCGGCCCCAGGATGAGGAAGGAGAGCCCGGCCGTCATCAGCATCAGCATGGTGGTCAGTTCCCTGGAGCGGGCGATCTGGCCCTCCTCACGGGCCTCCTGCTGCCGCCTGGGCGTGGGTTGTTCGGTCTTTTCCTGGCCCTGGTTCTCTTCCGCCATCGCTTCAGCTCCCGGTCAGCAGGCGCAGGGACATCGCCACCGCCTCGCGTGTGAGGCGGGTGAAGTGCGGTTGCAGGCTGGGCAGGGTCAGCAGGATCACCACCACCCCGAGCATAATCATGATCGGAAAACCGACGGCGAAGATGTTCATCTGCGGTGCCGCCCGGGTCATGATCCCGAAGGAGAGGTTGATGATGAGCAGGGAGACGATCACCGGCAGGGCGATGAGCACCGCGTTGCCGAACAGCCAGCCGCCCCAGACCAGCAGCTCCCACAGTCCCTCGCGGCCGAGACCGGGGCCTCCGACCGGGAGGATTTCGAAGCTGCGCGCCAGGGCCTGGATCAGCAGCAGGTGGCCGTTCAGGCCGAGGAAGGTGAGGACCGCCAGGATGGTATAGAACTGGCTGATCACGGGCACCTGCTGCCCGTTCTCCGGATCGACGAAGGTGGCGAAGCCCAGCCCCATGGTCTGGGCCACCACCTGCCCCGCCAGCTCGAAGACCATGAACACCAGCCGTACCGCCAGCCCCATGGCCATGCCGATCATCACCTGGGAGAAGGTGATCAGGAGGGCCTGGCCGCTGAGCGGACTGACCGCCGGTGGCGGCGGGATCAGCGGCACGATCAGGAGGGTGAGGGCCAGCACCATTACCACCCGGACGCGGATCGGCACACTGCGGGTCCCGAATACGGGTGCGGTCATCACCAGGCCGGCCACCCGGAGCAGGGGCCAGAGCCAGGTCAGGAGAAGGGCGTCGAGCTGGGACAGGGTCAGTTCCATCCGCTCTCCTCAGCCGATCAGGCCCGGAATGCTGTGGAACAGCCGCAGCGTGAAATCGGTGATGAGGCGCAGCATCCAGGGGCCGCCGATGATCATCACCAGGAGGGTGACGAGGAGCTTGGGAATAAAGCTCAGGGTCACCTCGTTGATCTGGGTGGCGGCCTGCAGCATGGAGATGACAAGGCCCACCACCAGGGCCGGGACCAGCAGCACCAGCATGAGGATGGTGGCGATCTGGAGGGCGCCAGCGCCGACGGTGATGACCTGGTCCGGTGTCATGGCGTCCCCCTCAGACGTAGAAGCTCGAGGCCAGGGTGCCGACGATCAGGGCCCAGCCATCCACCAGCACGAAGAGCATGATCTTGAACGGCAGGGAGATGATGAGGGGAGAGAGCATCATCATGCCCATGGACATGAGTACGCTGGCCACCACCAGATCGATGATCAGGAAGGGGATGAAGATGAGGAAGCCGATCTGGAACGCGGTCTTGAGCTCGCTGGTGACGAAGGCCGGCAGCAGGATGCGGAAGGGGGTCTGGTCCGGAGTGGCGATGGGGTCGCCCCCCGACATCTCCAGAAAGAGCTTCAGGTCGTCCTGCCGGGTCTGCGCCAGCATGAACTCCCGGAACGGCACCGCCGCCCGCTGCAGCGCCTCGCCGGCCTCGATCCGCTCCTCCATGTAGGGCGCGACCGCCTCGTCGTAGACCCGGTCGAATACCGGAGTCATGACGAAGAAGGTCATGAACAGGGCCAGGCCGATGAGGATCTGGCTGGATGGGGTCTGGGCGGTGCCCAGGGCCTGGCGCAGGATCGCCAGCACGATGATGATCCGGGTGAAGGCGGTCATCATCAGGAAGGCGGCCGGCAGCAGGGTCAGGGCGGTCATCAGCGCCAGGACCTGCAGGCTCAGGGTGTAGGTCTGGGAACCGTCGCCGTTGCTGGTGATGGTCAGGGCCTGCAGGCCCGGTATCGCCCATGCTGCGGCCGGCAGCAGCAGGAGCAATGGCAGGCAGAGGCCGTATGAGATCCCGCGCGCCCTCATTCCCCTTCTCCGAGGCGCCGTTGCAGGACCTGTCTGAACCCCTCGCGGAAACCGGTACCGGGGGCGCTGGCCGGGAGCGGTTCCTCCAGCACGTGCAGGGCCACGAGCCTGCCCGGACTCTGCCCCAGCAGGAGCTGCTTCTCCCCCACCTGCACCAGCAGCAGGCGGTCCCGCGGCCCCAGCGGCAGGCCCTCGATCACCTTCAGCCGGCCGCCGCCGGCCGGCTGGCCCGAGCTGAAGCGGCGCAACAGCCAGGCCAGGGCAACGAATACCAGGAGCACAGCCACCAGAGAGGCAAGGAGCTGCAGGAGGGTCCCACCGCTGATGGGATCGGGTGCCCCCGGGGCGCCCTCCCCGGCGCGGACCAGCACCGGCATCAGCCCCGGCAGGAAGGCGGTCAGACGCTGTCTCCACTCGCACTTCACGGCTCACGCTCTCCAGTGTCAGCCGAGCTGCTTCACCCGCTCCTGGGCGCTGATGATGTCGGTCAGGCGGATACCGTACTTCTCGTTGACCACCACCACCTCGCCATGGGCCACCAGGGTCCCGTTGACGAGGACGTCCAGCGGCTCTCCGGCCAGGCGGTCGAGCTCCACTACCGATCCCTGGTTGAGCTGGAGGAGGTTGCGGATGGCGATCCGGGTACTGCCGATCTGTACCCCGAGGGTTACCGGGATATCGAGGATCGCCTCCAGGTTGACCGTCTCCCCGCCTTCACCGGCGGTCTCGGTCAGCTCCTGCATCGCCGCCGGCTCGGCGGCGGCCTGTTCGGCGAGTGCCGCGGCCCAGTCGTCCTCGCCGCCGCCTCCTTCACC
Source organism: Gammaproteobacteria bacterium (assembly GCA_003694425.1). Classification (GTDB taxonomy): domain Bacteria; phylum Pseudomonadota; class Gammaproteobacteria; order J113; family J113; genus J113. The sequence continues at coordinate 535 of RFJX01000119.1, read as the reverse complement.
GGGGCCGGAGTCTCCCTGCTGCTGCTCCTCTTCGGGGGCCTGGTTCTCGGTCTCGTCATTCATCACTGCTCTCCTTTTCCGCCGGCAGATCCGCCAGCCTCGGGGGTTGCACTTCGTGGCGGTAGGGCGCCACCACCTGCAGGGCAAGGTTGCCGCGGGAGGCGCCGAAACGCGCCGTGAAGATGGGGATGCCTTCCGAGGTGGCACAGACCTCTGCCGGCATCTCGAAGGGGATCACGTCACCGGGCTTGAGCTGCATCAGCTCCCGCATGGTCATCCTGATCCGGGTCAGCTCCGCCTCCAGCACCAGCTCCGCGCTGCGGATGTCCCCCTGCAGGGACCGGGCCCAGCGCTCGTCCCGCTCGGAGGTGTCGCTCTGGATCCCGGCATCGAGCAGCTCCCGGATCGGCTCCACCATGGAATAGGGCATGGTGATCTGCATCTCGCCGCTGCCGCCCTCGAGCTCCAGCTGGAAGCTGGAGACCACCACCACCTCGGAGGGGCTGACGATATTGGCGAACTGGGGGTTCACCTC
>RFJX01000118.1 GCA_003694425.1 Gammaproteobacteria bacterium | reverse complement strand
GATCTGGCCCTTCCTCGGGGGCGTCTATGTGGTGGTGGCGAAGAAGCGCATCCTGCCCCTGACCCCGATCCGCACCCGCTGGAAGATTCGCCGTGAACTCATCTCCGCGGGCGCTGCGGAGCCGAGCATGCGGGTGAAGCAAACCGCCGACAGCCGATAGCCGACAGCAGAATGCCGACCACCGAGAACCAACGGCCCTCTCCCGTGGAGATCTACACCGACGGTGCCTGCCGCGGTAATCCCGGTCCCGGTGGCTGGGGGGCGCTGCTCCGTTACAACGGGAACGAGAAGAGGCTGTGGGGTGGTGAGGCCCACACCACCAACAACCGCATGGAGCTGACGGCCGCGATCCGGGCGCTGGAGGCGCTGAAGCGCCCCTGCCGGGTGCGGCTCACCACCGATTCCCAGTACCTCAAGAAGGGGCTGACCGAGTGGCTTCCAAACTGGAAGCGGCGTGGCTGGAAGACGGCGGACAGGAAGCCGGTGAAGAATGCCGACCTGTGGCAGGAACTCGACCGCCTGGCGGCGAAACACGACATCGAATGGCACTGGGTCCGCGGTCACACCGGTCACGAGGGCAACGAAATCGCCGACGAACTGGCCAACCGCGGCATCGACGAACTGGAGCAGGGTGAATGAGACAGGTGGTCCTCGATACGGAGACGACTGGTCTGGAGCCGGCGGAAGGGCACCGGATCATCGAGATCGGCTGTATCGAGCTGGTCAACCGGCGGCCCAGCGGCCGCCGTCTGCACTACTACCTCAATCCGGGCCGGGAGATCGACGAGGGGGCCACCGAGGTGCATGGTATCCGCCTCGAGGATCTCCAGGACAAGCCCACCTTCGCCGATATTGCCGGGGAACTGCTCGAATTCATCCGCGACGCGGAGCTGATCATCCACAACGCCCCCTTCGACGTGGGTTTCATCGAGAGCGAACTGCGCCGGCTGGACCCCGATGCCAGCCCGCTGGCCGAAATCTGCACCATCACCGACACCCTGGCGATGGCCCGGCAGCGCCATCCGGGGCAGAAGAACAGCCTGGACGCCCTGTGCAAGCGCTACGAGGTCGACAATTCACAGCGCAGCCTGCACGGGGCCCTGCTGGACGCGGAGATCCTGGCCGATGTCTACCTGCGCATGACGGGGGGACAGGCCGCGCTGTTCGACGAGGCGGCGGCAGAAGGGTCGGGAAGCCTTCAGCGGGGCAACCGGACACTCCAGGGCAGGCCCCCCGCGCTGCCCGTGGTTGCGGTGTCGGAAGCGGACCTGGAAGCCCACCGCCGCCGGCTGGAGGCGATCGATCAGGCCTCTGGCGGCAACTGCCTCTGGCTGAAACTTCCGGAATGCTGAATGGCGGGCCCGAGGGCTCGCCCACACCCGGACGGTGACGGCCGGGGTCGCACCCTTGCGGTGCGACCTTCCCGTGCCTCAGCTCGCCTGCCGCCCCCGGTCTCCTGCCGCTTCCTTCACCAGGGGCTGGAGCTCACCGCTCTGGAACATCTCCAGGATGATGTCGCAGCCACCGATCAGCTCGCCGTTGACGAACAGCTGGGGGAATGTGGGCCAGTTGGACCATGCCGGGAGCTGAGCCCGGACATCCGGCTCGGCCAGCACATCGACATATTCGAAGTCGACACCACAGGCCCTGAGCGCCTCGGCCGCGCGCATCGAGAAACCGCACTGCGGGAAGTCCGGTGAGCCCTTCATGAACAGGACGACGGGGTTGTTCTCGACCGTCTCCTTGATGCGGGTGATGGTATCCATGGACTGTTTTACCTCGCTGTTGATGGCTTTCACCCATCGGCCGTCGGTGGTCATTTGCCCCCGACAGCCGGTGGCCGTTATCCGAAAATCCGCTTCAGGAAGCCCAGCAGGCCTCCGGATGGGGCCTGCCTCTCAGGAGATGGCGTCCGCGTCTGGGGAGCCCCTTCCTCACGACGCCGGGCCTCGTCGACCTTCAGGGTCCGGCCCCCGAAATCGCTGCCATTGAGGGCCTCGATGGCCTTGCGTCCGGCGGCATCGTCCGCCATCTCCACGAAACCGTAGCCCTTGGAGCGGCGGGTGCGGCGGTCGTAGATGATGTTGACAGAGAGGACCTCGCCATACTGGGCGAACAGCGCCTCCAGTTCATCGTTGCGGGTCCGGTAGGGAAGATTTCCAACGTATATGTTCATCAATTGCAGAAGTCTCGTGATTCTGGGGAAAAGGCTGCGGAAAAGGCGTGACGTGTCGAACGTCGGCGGGCGCGATTGAATCACAACAAGCCGGTTCAGCGCAATTTGTCGCCACCTGTGCCCTGCTGTTGGACTCCCGTTTCCAGCAACCGTTCCTCGGTGACGATGTAGTGGACCGGGAGGTCGGTGGCATCGGTAGGGATGGATTCGACCAGCTGTGCCTCGAAGGCCACGGCCACACGGCAGGTCTCCGGGTGGGCGGCGAACCAGCGGTCGTAGTAGCCGGCGCCATAGCCCAGGCGGGCCCCTGAGGTGGTGAAGGCCAGGCCCGGCGTGATGGAGAGGTCGAAGGGCCCTTCGCAGGGGCTGCCGCCGACCGGCGCCAGGATCCCCATCCGGTCCTCGACCAGGTCCTCCCAGCGTTCCAGCCTCCGGGCCTCCATTCGTGTGCGGCCGGCGATGTAGGGGGCGCAGACCATGCGCTTCTCGTCGAGCAGACCCCTGACCAGGGTATGGGTACAGACCTCGCTGCCGCAGGACACGAAGGCGAAGATCCGCCGGGCCTGTGCCACCTGCGGCAGCGTCAGCAGCCGTTCCCGGATCCGGGCCGAGTATTGCTTGCGCAAGGCCGGTTCGATGGCGTCTCGCCGTGCCTTCATCGCCCGGCGCAGTTCCCGCTTCAGCCCGGCCGTGTCCGTTTCGTTCATTGCGGCTTTAACTCCCGTGTTCATTCATCGTATAATGCCCGCTTTGGCAGCGGCCGGGCTACCGGCCGCGTGACAGGGTAATGAGCTTGCAAGCGGCCATCTTCCGGAACGGCAGGTGGCAAGAGACCGAGGAACAGAGATCTATGGTAACCATCCGCCTGGCACGTGGCGGCGCGAAGAAGCGTCCATACTACCACATCGTCGTGACCGACAGCCGCAACAAGCGGGACGGCCGTTTCATCGAGCGCGTCGGCTTCTACAACCCCAACGCCAGTGAAAACGAGGTGGGTCTCAAGGTGGACCACGAGCGGATCGAGCACTGGGTGGGCCATGGTGCCCAGCTCTCCGAGCGGGTGGCCCAGCTGATCAGGAAGGCCAAGAAGGCAGGTGCGCAAGAGGCAGCCTGAGCCCGCCTCTCAGGTCGAACCCGTGGCCCCCGGCGAACCGTCGGGGGCCGTCTCCCGGTCCCCCGTCAGGATCGGTCGCATATCCGGTTTTCACGGTGTCCACGGCTGGGTCAAGGTCTATTCCGACACCCGTCCGCCCGAGAACATCTTCAGCTATGACCCCTGGCTCATCGACACCGGTGAGGGCTGGCGCGAACTGAAGGTCGCGAAGCACCGGCGCCAGGGTCGTCTCCTGCTTGCCCGTTTCGAGGGTCTCGAGGACCGCGACGCGGTCACCCCCCTGCTCAATTGCGAGATCGCCATCGACCCCGCTCAGTTGCCCCCCCCGGGCAGGGACGAATACTACTGGGAGACCCTCATCGGTCTGGAGGTGGTGAATCGCGACGGGCAATCTCTGGGGCGGGTGCAGGGGATCATCGAGACCGGCGGACACGACGTACTGGTGGTGGCCGGTGAGAAGGAGCGTCTGATCCCCTTCGTCGGTGATGTATATATTGATGCGGTAGAACCCGAGGCGGACCGGATCCGGGTGGACTGGGACGCGGAGCGGTGGTGAGCAACAGGCGCTACGGTATCGTAACCCTCTTCCCCGAGATGTTCGGGGCGCTCAGCGATCATGGCATCAGTGGCCGGGCAATCCGCCGGGGCCTGGTCGAACTTTCCTTCCACAACCCCCGCGACTTCGCCCGGGATGCACACCGCACGGTAGATGACCGTCCCTACGGGGGCGGACCGGGCATGGTGATGCAGTATCAGCCGCTGGCCGAGGCCATCTCCCGCGCCAGGGAGAACCTGGGGCCCGGGTCCCCGGTACTCCTGATGAGCCCACAGGGAAGGCCTCTCGACCAGGAGGCCGTCGCAATGCTCGCGCAGCGGGAACGCATGATCCTCGTCGCCGGACGCTACGAAGGGATCGACGAGCGGGTAGTGGATGCGCTGGTGGATGAGGAATGGTCCATCGGCGACTACGTCACCAGCGGCGGTGAGCTGCCGGCCATGGTGCTGCTCGACGCGGTCATCCGGCTGATCCCCGGGGTCCTGGGACATGAGCAGTCGGCAGAGCAGGACTCCTTCTCCGGTGAGGGGCTGCTCGACTGCCCCCACTACACCAGGCCGGAGGAGATCGCCGGCAGGAGGGTGCCGGAGGTCCTGCTCTCCGGCGACCATGCGGCCATTGCCCGCTGGCGCCGGAAGCAGGCCCTGGGCCGTACCTGGTTGCGCAGGCCGGACAGGCTGGAACGGCTCGATCTCTCGGAAGAGGACAGGCGACTGCTGCAGGAGTTCATCGAAGACCGTACCTGAAGTGGCGATGTCACTCCGCAGCACGGCGACAAGGATGCCGGAGAACCGCCAAGGGACTTGATCTCCGGGCACAGAAGCCATATTATTGTCCGAGTCGATGCGGGGTGGAGCAGTCTGGCAGCTCGTCGGGCTCATAACCCGAAGGTCGCAGGTTCAAATCCTGCCCCCGCTACCAAATCACCCCCTCATCGACAGGGGGTTTTTTGTTTCAGGCCGCCCGGCCGCAGGTACACATCGGGACGGTCAGGGGAATGGGCCACGAGGCCCATTTTTTGTATTCCGGGGACGGAGATCCTCACCCCCGGACGGAGACCGGCGCTGGCCGGAGAGAGATTGAGGCACGGTAACGAAAGTCTGCAGGCGCTGCTGACCCCGGTGGTCGAGGGTCTGGGCTATGAATTCGTCGGGCTCGAGCTGATCCCGCAGCCCCGGGCGTCACTGCTGCGGATCTACATCGACCATGAGCGGGGCATCACCCTGGACGACTGTGAACGGGTGAGTCACCAGGTCGAGGGGGTGCTGGATGTCGAGGACCCGATCCGGGGCCATTACCTGCTGGAGGTCTCATCCCCGGGGCTGGACCGCCTGCTCTTCACCCGTGAGCAGTGCCTCCGGTTTCTGGGCGAGCAGGTCCGGGTGGAACTGGGCTCCCCGCACCAGGGGCGCCGCCGCTGGCAGGGGCGTCTGGTCGATGTGGATGAAAACGGGTTGCTGAGGCTGGAGGCGGAGGACGAGGCCGTCTCTCTGCCTTTCGAGGAGATCGACAGGATCCGGCTGATCCCCCAGTGGGACTGAGCAGCGGACAAACGGGAACATTACAGAGCCAGTGAGATGAGCGCAGTGGAACAGCAAGTGATGAACAAAGAGATCCTGACCGTCGTCGAGGTGGTGTCGAACGAAAAGGGGGTCGAGCCGGAACTCATTTTCGAGGCGCTCGAGACGGCCCTGGCCAGTGCCACCAAGAAGCGGTTCAGCGAGGATATCGACGTCCGGGTCGAGATCGACCGGGAAACCGGCAGCTACCGCGCCTACCGCCGCTGGCTGGTCCTGGCCGAGGATTCCGTCGATGAAGAGGGTGAGCCGGTGGAGTTCGATCCGGTCCGGCACATCCGGCCCGAGGAGGCACAGGAGAAGGTCCCCGGCATCCAGCCGGGCGAATACATTGAGGAGCCGCTGGAGGCGGTCCCCTTCGGCCGCATCGAGGCCCAGACCGCCAAGCAGGTGATCGTGCAGAAGGTTCGCGATGCCGAGCGGGCCAAGGTGGTCGAGGCCTACCAGGATCGGGTGGGAGAGCTGGTCAGTGGAGTAGTCAAGCGCATCGACCGGGGCAACGTGATCCTCGACCTGGGCGGGAACGCCGAGGCAATGATCCCGCGCGAGCACGTCATCCCGCGCGAACCGATCCGGACCGGAGACCGGGTGCGCGGCTATCTGATGGAGGTGCGCCCCGAACGCCGCGGTCCACAGCTCTTCGTGAGCCGCACCTGTACCGAGTTCCTCATCGAGCTGTTCAAGGTCGAGGTGCCGGAGATTGGCGAGGGGCTGATCGAGATCGTGGGTGCGGCCCGCGACCCCGGGTTGCGGGCCAAGGTGGGCGTGCGCAGCCAGGACCCCCGTATCGACCCGGTCGGCGCCTGTGTCGGCATGCGTGGCTCCCGGGTCCAGGCGGTCTCCAACGAGCTGGCCGGAGAGCGCGTGGACATCATCCTGTGGGACGAGAATCCGGCCATGTACGTCATCAACGCGATGTCGCCGGCCGAGGTGGTCTCCATCACCGTGGACGAGGAGCGCCACTCCATGGATGTGGCGGTGGCAGAGGACCAGCTCTCCCAGGCGATCGGCCGCGGTGGACAGAACGTGCGCCTGGCCAGCCAGCTCACCGGCTGGGAGCTGAACGTGATGACCGAAGAGGAGATGGTGGCCAAGGCGGAATCGGAACAGCAGGAGCTGATCAGGAACTTCGTCGAACAGCTGGACGTCGACGAGGAGCTCGCCACGATCCTGGTCCAGGAGGGCTTCACCACCCTGGAGGAGGTGGCCTACGTCCCGGTCAGCGAGATGCTGGAGATCGAGGAATTCGACGAGGCCCTGGTCGAGGAGTTGCGCCAGCGCGCCCGGGACCAGCTCCTGACGAAGGCGATCATGAGTGAGGAACAGCTCGGCGACGCGGAACCCTCCGAAGAGCTGCTGGGTCTGGAGGGCATGGACCGCGACCTGGCCTGCCGGCTGGCCGCCTCCGGTATCGTCAGTCAGGAGGACCTGGCCGAGCTTTCCGTGGAGGACCTGCTGGAGATCGCCGATCTCGACGAGGAACGGGCCGCCCAGCTGATCATGGCCGCAAGGGCGCCATGGTTTGCCGAGGAGCAAGAGTAACGAGCCGGAGATACCGATGGCAGAAGTCAGTGTAAAAGAATTCGCCGATGTGGTCGGGGTCGGTGTCGACCGGCTGCTGGCCCAGTTGCGCGAGGCCGGGGTGGAGAAACAGGCCGCCGAGGACGTGATCAGTGATCAGGAGAAGGCGGCCCTGCTGGAACACCTGCGCAAGCGGCATGGCAAGGAAGAGGAGGAGGCGCAGCGCATCACCCTCAAGCGCAAGAGCGTCGGCGAGCTGAAGGTCAGTGGCGGGGCCGCGGGCAAGCGGACCCGGACCCGCACCAAGACGGTCAACGTCGAGTACCGCAAGGTGCGGACCTACGTCAAGAAGAGCGTGGTGGCCGAGAAGGAGGCCGAGCGCCTGGCCGCCCTGAAGGCCGAGGAAGAACGCAAGGCGGCCCTGCAGCGGGAAGAGGAAGAGCGCCAGCGGCGCGAGCGTGAGGAGGCCGAGCGCCTCCAGCGTGAGGCCGAAGAGAAGGCCCGGGCCGAGGAGGAGGCCCGGCGTCAGGCCGAGGAACAGCTGCGTGCGGCCGAGGAAGAGGCCCGGCGTCAGGCCGAGGAACAGCGACGCCAGGCGGAACAGGCAAAGGCGGCTCGCGAGGCGCCCGCTGCCCGTCCCCAGGACGACCGCAAGACCCGCTACGGCCGCAAGGAGCTCCACGTCTCGACCAGGCCGGGCGCAAGCCGGCGCAAGAAGCGGGCGGTGAGCGGGAAGGTGGTGCGGACCAGTGGTGCCCAGCACGGCTTCGAGAAACCCACCGCACCCATCGTGCGCACCGTCGAGATCCCGGAGAGCATCACCGTGGCGGAACTGGCCCAGAAGATGTCGGTCAAGGCCGCCGAGGTGATCAAGGCGCTCATGAACCTGGGCACCATGGCCACGATCAATCAGGCCCTGGACCAGGAGACGGCGGCCATCGTGGTCGAGGAGATGGGGCACAAGGCCGAGCTGGTCAGCGAAAACGCGCTCGAGGAACAGATCCTGGAGACGACGGCGGAGCCCGAAGGAGAGGCCGTTCCCCGTCCGCCCGTGGTCACCATCATGGGCCATGTCGATCACGGCAAGACCTCGCTCCTGGATCACATACGGGAATCCAGGGTCGCGGCCAGGGAGGCGGGAGGCATCACCCAGCACATCGGCGCCTACCATGTCGACACCGGTCACGGCACCATCACCTTCCTCGACACGCCCGGCCACGCCGCCTTTTCGGCGATGCGGGCGCGGGGGGCCGGGGTCACCGACATCGTCATCCTGGTCGTGGCAGCCGATGACGGGGTGAAGCCCCAGACCGTCGAGGCGATTCAGCACGCCCGCGCCGCCGGGGTGCCCATCATCGTCGCGGTGAACAAGATCGACAAGCCCGAGGCGGACCCCGAACGGGTCAAGCAGGAGCTTTCGCAACATGAGGTGATCCCGGAAGACTGGGGTGGCGACGTGCAGTTCGTCAACGTCTCGGCCAAGACCGGAGAGGGTATCGATCAGCTGCTCGACGCCATCCTTTTGCAGGCCGAACTGCAGGAGCTCAAGGCGGTGCCGACCGGACCCGCCCGCGGTGTGGTGATCGAGTCGCGCCTGGACAAGGGACGTGGTCCGGTGGCCACGGTGCTGGTGCAGAACGGGGTCCTGAAGCAGGGCGACATCCTGCTCGCGGGCATGGAATATGGCCGCGTTCGCGCCCTGGTGGACGAGAATGGCCGGAACGTCAAGTCCGCCGGCCCCTCGATTCCGGTCGAGGTGCTGGGTCTCTCCGGAGTGCCGCAGGCGGGGGACGAGGCCCTGGTGGTGCCGAGCGAGCGCAAGGCGCGCGAGCTGGCGGAATTCCGCCGGGCGAAGGACCGTGAGGGCAAGCTGGCGCGCCAGCAGGCGGCCAAGCTGGAGAACCTGTTCAAGGAGATGCAGGAGGGCGAGACCGCCACCCTCAACGTGCTGATCAAGGCCGACGTCCAGGGCTCCGCCGAGGCGATTCAGCAGGCCCTGGAGAAGCTCTCCACCGACGAGGTGAGGGTCGTCGTGGTGGCCAGCGGCGTGGGCGGCATCACCGAGTCCGACGTCAATCTGGCGAGTGCCTCGCGGGCCATCATTATCGGCTTCAACGTCCGTGCCGATGCCGGCGCCCGTCGCCTGGCCGAGTCCGAGGGCATCGACATCCGCTATTACAGCGTCATCTACGACCTGATCGACGATGTCAAGCAGGCCATGTCCGGTCTCCTGAGCCCGGAACTGCGGGAGACGATCATCGGCGTGGCCGACGTGCGCGAGGTGTTCCGCTCTTCCAAGTTCGGCCACATCGCCGGCTGCATGGTCACCTCCGGCGTCATCCGCCGCAACAACCCGATCCGGGTGCTCCGCGACAATGTCGTGATCTTCGAAGGAGAGCTGGAGTCCCTGCGCCACTACAAGGAGGACGTGCAGGAGGTCCGCGAGGGTCAGGAGTGCGGCATCGGCGTGAAGGGATACAAGGACATCAAACCCGGCGATCAGATCGAGGTGTTCGAGCGGGTCGAGGTGGAGCGCACGCTCTGAGCCAAAGTCCGGCGGGCCGGATAACGGCCCGGCAGGCCCCCCACGATGGCGGAGGGGTCTGTTGAGCCGAATCGAATTGCCTGAGCAATCCTCATGAGTGGTACCACAACATCCCGTCCCCGGCGACTGGGTCACCTGCTGCGCCGCGAACTGGCGCCGCTCCTGGACGAACTCGCCCAGGAGCAGGGCCTGGGACTGATCACCATCACCGTGATCGACGTCTCTCCCGACCTGCGCAATGCGAAGGTCCTCTATACGGTGCTCGGGAACGGGGACCGTGACCGGGTGGCCGGGGCCCTCTCCAGGGCGGGAGGACACCTGCGCCACGAACTGGCGCGCATCCTCGCCCTGCGGCGAATGCCGGAACTGCGCTTCCAGTATGACGAGTCGGTGGAGCGGGGTGCCAGGCTCTCCCGCCTGATCGACCAGCTCGGTTCCGGCGAGGAGGAATCGTGAGCCGTCGAAGGCGCAGGGGACGCCCGGTCGATGGACTGCTGCTCCTCGACAAGCCGGCCGGACTCACCTCCAATGCCGCCCTGCAGCGGGTGAAATCGCTGTACCGGGCACAAAAGGCCGGTCACACCGGCAATCTGGACCCCCTGGCGACGGGCCTGCTGCCCATCTGTCTGGGGGAGGCGACCAAGTTCACCGCCTTTCTGCTGGATGCCGACAAGCGGTACCTGACCCGTGCCCGCCTCGGCCTCAGGACCACCACCGGGGATGCCGAGGGTGAGGTGATCGAGCGCCGGGAGGTGCCCGAACTGGACCGGGAAGGGATCGAGAGGGTCCTGGAGCGGTTCCGTGGCCGGATCGAGCAGGTCCCGCCGATGCATTCCGCCATCAAGCGCCAGGGGCGGCCACTGTACGAGCTGGCCCGCGAGGGCGTGACCGTCGAACGTGAGCCGCGCGAGGTGGAGATCCATTCCCTGGAGCTGGTCGATCTCGGCACCGAGGAGCTGGAGCTCGAGGTGCACTGCTCCAAGGGGACCTACATCCGTACCCTGATCGAGGATATCGGCGAGGCGCTCGGCTGTGGTGCCCATGTCAGTGCGCTGCGGCGCACCGCCGCCGGGCCCTTTGGCATCGACGACGCCGTTACCCTGCAACGTCTGGAGGAGCTGGCCGTCCGGGGTGACCTGGAGACCCTGGACGGACTCCTGCTGCCGGTGGACCGGCTGCTGGCGGGTCTGCCCGCGCAGCGCCTCGCGGGTGACAGCGGCTACTACTTCGCCCAGGGACAGGCGGTACAGCAGTATCCTGCACCCGCGGCCGGCCTGCTGCGGATGTACGACGAGCAGGGCCGTTTTCTCGGGGTGGGGGAGTCGACCGGCGACGGTCGTATCGCGCCGCGCCGCCTGGTCCGCACGGGCCGCACCGGCTGAAGAGAACCAACGGACCGGCATCCGGGGCCGCTCCGGCCGGAGGCGACGGGCATCGCGGGTCGCGCAACACCGGTGGTTTGTTGTGGCCCGGCCCCATCGAAGCTAAAATACGCAACCCCTCTCCGGCTGTACTGGCAGGTGGCCGGGGGGAGCGGCCGCGACGCCCCGAAGGGGTCTCGCGGCCGGTGATCCGATCTGCCCAGAGACAGAAGGAGATGCAAGATGGCTCTGACGAGCGAACAGAAGGCCGAAATCGTGGCCAAGTACAGTCGCGGTGACGGCGATACCGGCTCCCCCGAGGTCCAGGTCGCCCTGCTCACCGCCCGTATCGAAGACCTTGCGCCCCATTTCAGGGAGCACAAGCACGACAACCATGCCCGCCAGGGGCTCCTGCGCCTGGCGGGAATGGTTGTCGTGCTTGTGCTCCCTGAATTGGGGCGCAATGTCTGCGATACGTGCGGTGAGCAGGTCGACCTGGACCTTGGGGGTGTCGG
>RFJX01000117.1 GCA_003694425.1 Gammaproteobacteria bacterium | reverse complement strand
GTGAACAGCAATATCGGTGCCGGGTCCACGACAGGATTATCCGTCATCCTCATGTCCCTGAAAACGGGCATGTCCACGAAAAAAAACCGGGCGCCGGGCCCGGTTTCTTCGTCCGTTCAGTGCAGGTGCCTCATTCCTGTGCCTGCGCCTCCTCTCCTGCCGCGGTCCCGGTTCTCTCGACGAGTTCGATGATGCACATCGGGGCGTTGTCGCCGGCACGGTATCCGCACTTGAGGATCCGGGTATAGCCGCCGGGACGGCTGGAATTGCGTGGACCGATCTCGGTGAACAGCTTGTTCACCACCTCGTCGTCGCGCAGGCGGGAGAAGGCGAGGCGGCGGCGATGGACATCGTCCGTGCGGGCCAGGGTTATGAGCGGTTCCACCTTGCGCCGCAGCTCCTTGGCCTTGGGCAAGGTGGTCCGGATCATCCCGTGGCGCAGGAGCGACGCGGCCATGTTCCTGAACATGGCCTTGCGGTGGCTGCTGGTCCGGTTGAGTTTGCGGCCGCTCTTCAGATGACGCATGGCTAGGTGCTCCTCGAATTCTAGTATCAGGCCGTCAGGAGGCGACCTGCTGTTCCTGTTCCAGTCCCGCCGGCGGCCAGTTCTCCAGCCGCATGCCCAGTGAAAGGCCATGAGAGGCAAGGACATCCTTGATCTCGGTCAGTGACTTCTTGCCCAGATTGGGGGTCTTGAGCAGCTCCACCTCGGTACGCTGTACCAGATCCCCGATATAGTGGATGCTCTCGGCCTTGAGGCAGTTGGCCGAGCGGACCGTGAGTTCCAGGTCATCGATCGGGCGCAGCAGGATCGGGTCGATCGGGGCCTCCGTAGTCGTCGTCGATGGCCCCTCCTCACCCTGCAGGGCGATGAAGACCTCGAGCTGGCTCTGGAGGATCGCGGCTGCGTCACGGATCGCCTTCTCAGGTTCGATGGTGCCATCGGTCTCCAGCTCGATGATCAGCCGGTCGAGATTGGTCCGCTGTTCGACACGCGCGCTCTCGACCTCATAGCTGACGCGGCGCACCGGGCTGTAGGAGGCATCCAGGCGCAGCCGTCCGATGGTGCTTTCGCTCTCCTCGGTCTCGCGCTGGCTGGCCGGAACATATCCACGTCCACGGGTCACCTTCATGGTGATGTTCAGTTCGCCATCAGCCTCCAGGGTCGCGATGTGCTGCCCGGGGTTGGCCAGCTCGACATCGTGATCGAGGGTGATGTCCGCAGCGGTCACCTGTCCCGCGCCCTTCTTGTTGAGGGTCAGGACCGCCTCGTCCCGCGCGTGCAGACGAATGGCCAGCGACTTCAGGTTGAGCAGGATGTCGATGACATCCTCCTTCACCCCGGGGATGGTGCTGTACTCGTGCAGCACGCCCTCGATCTCCACCTCGGTGACCGCCGCGCCTTCCATGGAGGAGAGCAGGATCCGGCGCAGCGCATTGCCCAGGGTGTGACCGAACCCGCGCTCGAGCGGGCCGATCGCGATCCTTGCGCAGGCGTCGCTGATCTCCTGGATGTCCACCTGATGTGGTTTCAACAATCCGCTTACCGTTCCTGTCATCTGGGCCACTCCGCCGATTTCTCTGATTGGGTACTACAGCAGGATCGCCATGATGGGACCCTGTACATGGATCGGACGGGCTGATCCCGCCTGTCCCTTCAGTGCCGCATCTCCCTGTACGGCCCGGACGCCGGGTGGCGTGAGCTCCGTATTACTTGGAATAGAGCTCGACCACCAGCTGTTCATTGATATCGGGGGGAAGCTCCTCCCGTTCGGGCTGGGCCTTGTAGACCCCTTCCATCTTCTTGGTGTCCACCGTGACCCACTCCGGGAAGCCGACCTGCTCCGCGACCTCCAGGGCGTCCTTGATCCGCTGCTGGTTGCGGGCCTTCTCCCGCACGGCGATCACGTCATCCGGCCGGACCTGATAGGAGGGGATGTTCACCACCTGCCCGTTGACCGTGATCGCCTTGTGGCTGACGAGCTGCCGCGCCTCGTTCCGGGTCGAGGCGAAGCCCATCCGGTAGACCACATTGTCGAGGCGTGATTCGAGCAGCTTGAACAGGTTCTCACCCGTAGAGCCCTTGCGCCTGGCCGCCTCCTTGTAATAACGCCGGAACTGCCGCTCCAGGATGCCGTACATGTAGCGCATCTTCTGCTTCTCGCTGAGCTGCAGGGCGTAGTCGGACTTGCGGCGCGGCCGGGTGTCGCCGTGCTGGCCGGGGGCCTTGTCGAGCTGGCACTTCCCTTCCAGCGAGCGGCCGCGCCCCTTGAGGTCGAGGTCCATGCCGTGGCGCCGGCTGATCTTGCATTTGGGCCCGAGATATCTTGCCATGTCTTGTCGACTCCGTTACTTACACGCGGCGCCGCTTCGGAGGCCGGCAACCGTTGTGGGGGATGGGGGTGACGTCGGAGATGTTGGTGATCCTGAAGCCGATGTTGTTCAGGGCCCGGATCGCGGACTCGCGGCCGGGTCCCGGCCCCTTCACCTGGACGTCGAGATTCTTCAGCCCGAACTCGTCCTGTACCCAGGCCAGACGCTCGGCGGCAACCTGGGCCGCGAACGGGGTACTCTTGCGGGAGCCACGAAAGCCGCTGCCGCCGGCAGTCACCCAGGCCAGGGTATTGCCCTGCCGATCGGTCAGGGTGATGATCGTGTTGTTGAAGGAGGCGTGAATATGGGCAACCCCGTCGGTTACGGTGCGTTTTACCCGCTTCTTGCCTCGTGCTGTCGTCTTCGCTTTGGCCATTGGCTGATTCCGCTGCTTATCTCTTGATCATCCGGCGCGGCCCCTTGCGGGTACGCGCATTGGTCTTGGTACGCTGGCCCCGGACCGGCAGTCCGCGGCGATGACGCAGCCCGCGATAGCAGCCCAGATCCAGCAGCCTCTTGATATTCATGGAAACCTGGCGGCGCAGATCGCCCTCCACGGTCAGGCTGGCGACCGCCTTGCGGATCTTCTCGAGCTCCTCCTCGGACAGATCCCTGACCTTCGTCTGCGGATCGATGCCGACCTGCTCACAGATCCGCCGGGCGGTCGTGCGGCCGATGCCGTAAACATAGGTCAGCGCGATGCCGACATGTTTGTTGTCGGGTATGTTTACACCTGCGACTCGGGCCATGCCAGATTTCCTCTTGACTGTCTTTCTGCGCCCTGCATGTTCAAAAGGGCGCGTAGTTTATGCTCAGTTGCTGCGATGCGCAACCGTTCTCAACCCTGCCGCTGCTTGTGCTTGGGGTCGGTGCAGATCACCCTGACCACATTCTTGCGGCGGATGATCTTGCAGTTGCGGCAGATGCGCTTGACCGATGCCTTGACCTTCATTATCTCTCTCCGTATCAATCCTTTCGCCGTACACCGGCCAGATTGGCCTTGCGCAGCAGCGGTTCATACTGATGGGACATCATGTGTGCCTGGACCTGGGCCATGAAATCCATCACCACCACGACGATGATCAGCAGGGAGGTGCCACCGAAATAGAAGGGCACGTTGAACTCCAGGATCAGGAACTCCGGCAGCAGACACACTGCGGTGATGTAGATCGCGCCTGCCAGGGTCAGCCGGGTCATGACCTGATCGATGAACTTTGCGGTCTGCTCACCCGGCCGGATACCCGGGATGAAGGCACCGGACTTCTTCAGGTTGTCGGCCGTCTCCTTCGGATTGAACACCAGCGCGGTATAGAAGAAGCAGAAGAAGATGATGCCGATGGCGTAGGACATCACATACAGAGGCTGTCCCGGCGAGAAGGCGGCGGTCAGGTCCTTGAGCCATTCCATCCCGGGCGTGCTCCCGAACCAGCCGGCGATGGTACTGGGGAACAGGATGATGCTGGATGCGAAGATCGGGGGGATGACACCGGCCATGTTGAGCTTCATCGGCAGGTGGCTCACCTGGCCCCCGTACATCTTGCGTCCCACTTGGCGCTTGGCGTAGTTGATGGTGATCCGCCGCTGCCCACGCTCGACGAAGACCACGAAGGCGGTGACGGCAATGGTCAGGGCCAGCAGCAGCATGAGGAGCAGGACGTGCAGCTCTCCGGTGCGGGCCAGTTCCAGCGTCCCGCCGATCGCCGCCGGCAGCCCGGCCACGATACCGGCGAAGATGATCAGGGAGATCCCGTTGCCCACGCCCCGCTCCGTGATCTGCTCGCCCAGCCACATCAGGAACATGGTGCCGGTGACCAGGGTGGTCACCGCGGTCAGGCGGAAGGCCATCCCCGGCTCCGGGACCAACGCCAGCGACCCGGCGGACTGTCCCTCCAGGGCGATGGCGACGCCAAGGGCCTGGAAGGTCGCCAGCAGGACCGTCCCGTAGCGGGTGTACTGGGTCATCTTGCGGCGCCCGGCCTCTCCCTCCTTCTTGAGCTGCTCCAGCGCCGGATGGACCGTGGCGAGCAGCTGGATGATGATGGAGGCGGAGATGTAGGGCATGATCCCCAGCGCCACGACCGAGAAGCGCTTCAGCGCCCCGCCGGAGAACATGTTGAACATGTCCAGGATGCTGCCGCGCTGCTGATCGAAGAGCTGGGCGAGGGCGACCGGGTTGATACCTGGCACCGGGATGTGGGTGCAGAGCCGGAACACCACCAGCGCCCCGAGCACGAACAGCAGGCGCTGGCGCAGCTCGGTCAGCTGACCGAGACCCGCCAGGGTGCCCAGGGTGTTGGCGTCGGAACGGGCCACTTATTCCTCGACCTTGCCGCCTGCAGCCTCGATGGCCGCGCGGGCGCCCCGGGTAGCCCGGATGCCCCGCAGGGTCAGCGCCTTGTCGATGCTGCCGGAGGCGAAGACCTTGGCCTGGCGCGCGCGGCGCGGGACGATGCCGGCCTTCTTCAGGCTCTCCAGGGT
>RFJX01000116.1 GCA_003694425.1 Gammaproteobacteria bacterium | reverse complement strand
GCCTGCAGATGATCGTGCGTCCCGGCTGGGACAAGGACGAGTGGGTGGGCAACTCCGTTCCCACCTTCGGCGGTCGCTGGTCCAACAATCTGTCCAAGGGTTTCCCGCTGGCCGATCACGAGGTGGGCGGGCCAGCCCTCTTCATCCCGGCAGGTACCCTCGGGCCCAGCGCCATCGCCGGCGCAATCTTCAACTACCAGCACAAGGATGGTGATGCGGACGACCCGCACTACGGCTTCCGCTGGACCGGCCTGCTGGGCAAGCACGACGACATCGACTACTCGTTCATGTACTACCATGGTCAGGGCGGGTTCCAGCAGGACCCCATCCTGATCCTCAATCCCAACACCTTCGGTCTGGAGTTCATCTTCCCGGAGACCGATACCGTGGGAGCCACCATCAGCAGCTACATCCCCTGGCTCGACATCACCTACCGGGCGGAGGTGGCCTACACCCCCAACCGGAAGTTCAGCAGCGGCGCCACCGCACCACTGCCCCTGCAGATCGTGGAGAAGGACGCCTACAACCTGCTGCTCGGCTTCGATGCCAACCCCCGCCTGCAGAAGTGGCTCAAGACCAGCAGCCAGAGCCTGTTCACGGTCCAGGTGTTCGACTGGTTCCTGCCCGGGGTGAGCGAGAACGACGCCATCGGCAACTTCGTCGGATCCGGCAACTACGACGAGCACAACGTCGTGGCCACCGCCATCCTGACCCTGCCCTACATGCACGACACCCTGATCGGCACCATCGTCGGGATCGCCGACCTCACCCAGGGGGGCGGCTGGCTCATTCCCTCCCTGGAGTACCAGTGGGGGCCGCACTGGCGCATCAAGGCGGAGGCCGATCTGCCCCTTGGCGGCAACAGCATAAGCAATCCGACGGCACCCGATGGCAGCATCGTCGGTGCCTTCGAGAACAACAGCCAGTTCCTCCTGCGCACCACGTTCCAGTTCTGAACGTGTAACGCCCAAGCACACAGTAGAGGTGGATAAAAGATGAACAGAGTCATGAAAACCGTATCCAGGGCGGTGACGGGTGCCGCACTGGCCTCCGTCGCCCTCCTGGGCAGTGCCGCTGAACTCCCCGAGGGGACCGTGATCAGCGCCAAGAACCTGGACCAGGTCATGGACGACACCTTCGAGGGGATCAAGATCCGGGACCTGCTGACGGACAAGTTCGTCATGTGGATCAGGGACTACGCCCTGGAGATGAAGCTGGGCCATGGCCAGCCGCTGAAGCTGGACCCCGCCTATCTGGAGGCGACCGAGAAGTACAAGGGGCAGGCCAAGCTCACCGCCGACAGGAAGGTGACGAACTACACCGCGGGGATCCCCTTCACCAATGTCGATCCCGATGATCCGGACTGCGGCTGGAAGCTGGCGTTCGATCACTTCTACGCCAACCCGATCATGGGCAACAGCTGGATCGCCCTTGGCGACGTCAAGATCTTCGACGCCCACAAGGGGGAGATCGACCATTTCGAGGCCTGGAGCGCGAAGTCGATCTTCGAGGGCAGGACCCGGGGACCGGCCAGGATCGGCAGCCCGGACGACCACGCCCGCTATCTGCTGGTGCTGACCAAGCCCTATGACATCGCCGGGATCGGGGTGTTCACCAAGCAGTACAACAACGGCCGGCCGGACGATGCCTGGGCCTATGTCAAGGCCCTGCGACGGGTCCGCCGCGTGGCCGGAGGGAAGTCCTGGATGGACCCCCAGCCCAAGATGGACCTGCTCAATGACGACAACCAGGCCGTGCTTGGATTCCCCGGCTGGTACAAGAGCTGGGAGTGCAAGGGGAAGCGCCACATCCTGGCCGTAACCACGGACCGGGACCCGAACCAGCCCTATACCTGGGAAGAGGCGGTGCACGCGGACAAGTTCCCGCACTGGAACGCCAAGGGCCTGGTCTGGGAGCCGCGTGAGGTCTATGTGGTCGAGGGAATCCCGCCGGACGAGCATCCCTACGGCAAGAAGGTCCTCTACATGGATGTGAACTATCCCTTCTACTACCATGGCGAGCTGTACGACAAGAAGGGACAGTTCTGGCGCCTGTGGCGTGAATCCTATGCCCCCATCAAGACCTGCGATGGCGCGCCGGGTTACGGCTTCACCCACACCATGGCGATCGACTTCCAGAACGAGCGGGCGACCTTCATCCGCATCGGCCTGAACAAGCTCAATTGCCTGTCGCCGGAATTCTTCAATCCGAACGTCCTGAAGAAGGCGGCATCCGGCGCCCTGGGTGACGAGGCGAGGAGACTCTGAGCCCCGCCCGGCCATACAGGCTGCCATGAAGCGCCAGGACCCCGGCCGGAACGCGCTTCCGGCCGGGGTTTCCCTTCGTGCCTGTCCGGGGCAGGACACCAGCGCACCCTTTCGCCCTGCGGGCCCCGAGGGGAACCGCAGTACCACAGTCTTCTGAACGGGACAGGTCGATGAGGCCGCCTCCATTCCGGGGAGTAGCCGTGAGGCCGCCGCACCCGTCCCGGGGAGGGGATAGCAAATGAACCATTCGGCTCAAACTTACGGGGGGCTGCCCGGCGGCGACGGTCGGCGGGCGCTGATGGTCGGCGGCCTGCTGCTGATCCTGGCCGGAATGCTCTTCGGTGACGTCTTCGCGGTCTTCATCCTCCATCCCAATGCGGCCCGGATCATCGGAAGCCTCACCGCTGCGGCCGGTGCCGTCGCCTCGGGCGATGCCGACGCGGCAGCAGGGGCGATAGCGGTGATGGGGGGGCTGCTGGAGAACCGGGGTACCAAGGTGGATGCCCATGTCCACGCCCTGGTCCTGGGATATCTCGCCGTGATACTGGCCCTGCTCCAGCCCTTCGTAGCCTGGAGCCGGGAGACGCGGATGTGGCTTGCCCGGTGGTTTCTCGCCGCGGCCTGCATCATGCCGCCTTCGATCTTCGCCATCCATTACGTGGGGCTGGCCTACAGCCCTTTCCCGGATATCGGCTGGGCAAGCCTGTTCGCCGATGCCTCCGGCCTGGTCATCATCCTGGTCACGCTTGCCGAGCTGGCCGGGCTGCTCGCTGGTCTCACCGGTCCGCGACGGGCGCAGGTGACGGCGACGCTGACGCTCCCCCGGCTCCCGGAGAGCCGGACCCTGCTGTTCTTCGGCACCCTGATGCTCCTTGCCGGCTTCGTCTACGGGATGATCCACGCCGGTTTTCTCACGCAGGAGTATGAGGCGCGGGAGCTCAAGCGCATCGAAGAGATCGTCACCTTCCCGGCCAGGGGAAAGGAGGATGCCGCCAGGGCCGCGCTGACCGACTATGCCATGCTGCAGGGGGAACGGGGCACCCGCATCGCGGCCCATGCGCACATCAACGAGTTCGGCCTCCTCGCCCTGCTGCTCGCCTTTCTCCAGCCTTATGTCTTTCTGCGCCCGTGCTGGCGCCGGCGCTGGGTGAAGGTCCTGGTGGCAGGGGCCCTGATCCTCCCGCTAGCGGTTGCTTCCGAGATGCGCTTCGGCCTGGTCGCCGGCGGTGTGGCCGACCTGGCGGGGCTGATGGTCATCGTGGCGGTGTCCGCCATGCTGTTCGGGGTGCTGAGAGAGAGCGGCCGGCATGACGCGGCGGGAGGGGAGGGATGAAGAGAGGACAGCAGCTGCTGATAGCGGGAGGGCTGGCCCTGACACTCCTTGGGATGTCGTTCGGGCTCTGGTACGCCCTGTACGATGAGCATCAGACCCTGGGCGCGATGGGCGCCTCACTGGCCTCGGCAATGGGGCTGGCGGCAGAAGGGGACGAGGCTGCTGCGCTGAAGGCGGTGGAGGCCTTTGGCAACTACCGGTTCGAATATGTGCGGGACGTCCATGCACATTCACACTGGGGAAGCCTTGGGCTGCTCCTGATCCTGCTCGGGTTCGCGGGAGCGGAGAGCCGCTACCGGGAGTCCGCGCTCGCGGCACTGGCCCTGTTGCTCCTCTATGGTGCCTTCGCCTTCCCCCTGGGTGTCATGCTGCAGCCACTACAGGCGGGTGTGATGGCCCGGGTACTGAGCATCAGCGGCGCACTCTGCCTGGTGACCGGCCTCTTCGCCTGGGCCTGGGGCCTCCTCCCTGCGACAGGGGGGAGGGGCGAATGACCTCCGGGAACCTCTGCCATCATTCCTCCCGGGCAGGGACACCGAAGCCGGCGGGATAGGGCCCGAGCACTGCTATCAGGACGGCGCCGGTGACCGCCAGCCCGGCCAGACCCCAGAGGGCGCCGGTGTAGTTGCCGGCGCCATCGTAGTAGTACCCCATCAGCGGTGGACCGAAGGCGGATCCGATCTGGAAGGCGGCGAACATGGTGCCGTAGATCAGGCAGAAGGCCCGGGGGCCGAAATAGCGGCTGCAGAGGTAGGCTATCTCGCTGATCTCCGATCCGGTGGCGAGCCCCACCATCAGCGCCGCCAGGAAGGGGGCAGCTCCACCCAGGCCCAGGGCCAGGATGACCGCGCCGCCGAACAGGAACGTCAGGAAGAAGGCGGTGACATAGGGCGCGAAGTAGCGGTCCATCAGGTATCCGCTGATCACCCGTCCGCAGATCAGTCCGATCCCCAGGAGCGACATGCAGCGGGCGGCCACCTCCGGCGCCACACCCCGTCCTATGAGCATCGGTACCAGGTGGGCGAGGATGCCGGTAATCGCCACCCCCACCAGCAGGAAGGAGCCGAAGATGAGCCAGAAGCTCGTCGTGCCCGCCGCCTCCCGGATCGACAGGCCGCTGTCCGGCTGTGGCGGGTCCGGTGCCTCTCCCTGCCCGGCGGACGGGACGCCGTCCGGTTCCAGCCCCATCTCCCGGGGACTCTCCCGCATCAGGAACAGTGCCAGGGGCAGGGAGATGCCGAGAACGGCCGCGCCGAAGGCGAGATAGGCGAAGCGCCAGCCGATGTGCTCGATCAGGTACTGCGCGCAGACCGGCACCAGCGCGGCCCCGACGCCGAAACCGGAAAGGGCCAGTCCCAGCGCGATGCCCCGCCTGCGATGGAACCAGTTGATGATCACCCGGGAATAGCTCTGGGGCAGGGTCCCGGCACCGAGCAGGGGGATGAGCAGATACATGGCGTAGAAATGCAGCAGCTCGCCGCTGAGCAGCGACATGGACGCGACCGCGAGCCCCATCAGAAGGGTGGAGGGGATCAGGACCGCGCGCACGCCGAAACGGTCCAGCAGGGAGCCGATGGAGGGCGAGGCGATGACCACGGCGAAATTGGTCATGGTCAGGGCGAAGGAGATCTCGCCCCGGGCCCAGCCGAACTCCTGTTCCAGCGGGCGGACGAAGGTGCCGAAGGTGAAGACGGTGAACATGGCATAGCTCAGCGCCATGCCGTTGAAGGCGACCAGCACGTTCCACCAGCCATGGAAGATGGGTTGTCCGGACCTGTTCATCTTGAACCCGTGGTTCGCCCGAAGGTCGTCGCTCCGGCAGCGGCCTGCCTTTGCCGCAAGGTAGCGCAAAGGCGGGAACAGCGGAAGACCCGGCGCAGAACCGGTGCACCCCTGGTCAACGATTCGACTCCCGAGGTCAAGCAACCGTCGCGGGAAGGGCTATGCTTGTTCCAGCATCCTCCGGAGGTGGACGTCACCACTCCGGAGGAGACCATTCGCGGAGAGCAACATGAGCGGCAGAAAGCGGATCGCGGTACTTGGCGGCACGGGGAACCTCGGCTACGGCCTCGCCCTGAGGTGGGCCAGGGCCGGGCACGAGATCGCCATCGGTTCGAGATCGGCCGATCGGGCACAGGAGGCCGCCGGGCGGATCGGCGAGGCCAGCGGGAGTTCCGACGTCACCGGCATGGACAATGCCACTGCGGCACAGTGGGGCGAGATCGTCACCCTCACCGTCCCCTGGGCGGCCCATGACGCGACCCTCGAGACCATCCTTCCTTCTCTCCACGGGCAGGTGCTGATCGACACGACGGTGCCGCTGAAGCCGCCCAGGGTCGCGGTGGTCCAGCTTCCGGAAGGCGGTCCGGTGGCGGTGCGGACCCAGGCCCTCGTCGGCGACCGCGCCAGGGTCGCGGGCGCATTCCACAACATCGCCGCCGGCCTGCTCACCAGCGGTGCCGTGATCGACTGTGACGTGCTGGTGACCGCCGACGACCCCGAGACCAGGAGGCTGGTGATCGAACTGGCCGGTGAGGCCGGCTGCCGCGGACTGGACGCCGGTCCGCTGGCCAACTCGGTGGTCCCGGAGGCCCTGACCAGCATCCTCATCCATATCAACAGGACCTACCGCGCGGGACATGCGGGGATCCGCATAACGGGTATCGAGACATGCCCAGACGAACCTCCTTCTGATTGAGCTCCGGGAAGGGTGCCAGACTGTGGTACCGGCCTGAAGTTGTCTCCTTCTGGCTCCTGTCACCACAGAAACCCGTCGAACGGCCTCCTCCCTCGCCTGTCCCCGGGGCTCAGTCAGTCTTTTATCGTCTGTCCGGAATGTTCAGTGGCAATACCATGGCGGAACAGGTCATCGCCCTCGTCGCGCAGGAGTGCGGCCGCGGTCTGCGCTTCATCCCGGTATGGGTATCCCCTGATCAGCACCAGGGGTACGCCCTCGTCCGCCTCCCCCATCAGCAGGCAGCCGGCGGCGGCGAGGCTGTCCGCGTCTGCGCTCTCGCTGACCCGCAGCGGCCTGCCGTGCAGGTCGGTCCGCCCGCGCAGGTCGCGCAGGGCGGGGATCCCGG
This sequence comes from Gammaproteobacteria bacterium, assembly GCA_003694425.1. GTDB lineage: Bacteria > Pseudomonadota > Gammaproteobacteria > J113 > J113 > J113. The sequence continues at coordinate 7,739 of RFJX01000116.1, read as the reverse complement.
CGGCACCGAGGGCGATGCCGGTCGTACCCAGGCGCCAGGGACGTCCGACGCTGTCTGTTATGATCACACCGGCAGCGATCCCCGTCCGGTCGCGCAGCGCATCGCGGAGGCGCCGGGCCGAGGCATTGGCGTCCTCCGGCAACAGCAGGACCTGTTCCGCCGCATCGCCGCCGCCCACGTTTGAATGATCGATCCCGGCATTGGCGAGAATGACACCGCTTTTGTGCTCCACCACGATGACTCCCGTTCTGAAGGCCACCACGCGCCTCGATTCGGCCAGGATCAGCTCCACCAGGCGGGGGTCCTTGTCCACCCGGGGGGCCAGCTCGAGGGCGCGTGGTGAGGGGGTGACCGTGGACAGGTCGACGACCCTCCATTCGGCCTTGGAGACGATCTTCTGCGCCACGCAGACCACGTCACCCTCCTCCAGGGAGAGGCCCGCGTTCGCCAGCGCTTCGATGAGCAGGCCCGCAAGGTCGGCTCCGGGGGAGACCTCCGGAACACCGGGAAGCGGGTACAGGGAAAGGGAAGGAATGCCCATTCCGGCTTCGGCTCCTGTCATGGTGAACTCCTGGAAGGTGGGTGATGCGGGGCGGGGCTGAGAGGGTCGTCGCCCTCTCCGGTGGTGTCGGCGGCGCCAAGCTGGCGCTCGGCCTTCATCGTCTCGTAGGCGAGGGAGGGCTGGCCATCATCGCCAACACCGGCGATGATTTCGTCCACCACGGGCTGCACATCTCTCCCGATGTGGACACCCTGATCTACACCCTGGCCGGGCTCAACAACCGGGAGCTCGGCTGGGGCAGGGAAGGGGAGACCTGGAGCTACATGGAGGCCTGTGCAGAGCTCGGTCTCGAGACCTGGTTCCGGCTGGGGGACCACGACCTCGCGGTCCATGTGCTGCGCACCCTGCGGCTGAAGGAGGGCGCCACCCTGAGCGAGGTGACGGCCGAGCTGTGCGCGCGTTTCGGGCTGCCCGGGCTGATCTGGCCCATGAGCGACGATCCGGTGAGTACCATGGTGGAGACGGATCAGGGGGTGCTCCCGTTCCAGGAATACTTCGTCCGCCATCGCTGCGCCCCGGTAGTCCGGGCGGTCCACTACCGGGGCGCGGAGCGAGCCCGGCCTTCCGGCCGCTTCCTCACCGCGCTCCGGGACCCGGGGCCCGGTGCGGTGGTCGTCTGTCCCTCCAATCCCTTCCTCAGTATCCTGCCGATACTCTCCCTGCAGGGGGTGAGGGAGGCGCTCGGGGAGCTGCGGGCCCCGCTGGTGGTGGTCTCGCCCGTGGTCGGCGGCGAGGCGATCAAGGGACCGACAGCCAAGATGATGCGCGAGCTGGGCATGGACTCCGGGGTGGAGGCCATCGCCGCGCTCTATGCCGACCTTGCCGACGGGCTGGTGATCGATGCCGCGGATGCGGCCCTGGCACCGGTGATCGAACGGTCCGGCATTCCGGTCCTGGTGACGGATACCGTGATGCACACCCTGCAGGACCGCATCGACCTCGCGGCGGCGACCCTGCGTTTCGCCGCGACGCTGGAAAGGGGCTAGCATGGTGATCGTGTCTCTCCGCTTCAGGTTTCGATGGCCGATGCTTCGGGAGTCTTCCGAGCTCACGGCATGAACCGTCCGACCACCACCTCTTCCGGTTCTCTCCGGGCTGGCACGATGCGCGTCCTGTTGCCGGTAAAGTGCTTCGACCGCGCCAAGAGCCGCCTCTCCGGGGTCCTCGAACCGGCACAGCGGGCGCATCTGGCGAGCCTGCTGCTGCACGACGTGCTGGACACCCTGTGTTCCTCCTCCCTGGTCTCCGAGATCTGGCTGGTCGGCAGTGAACCCGGGCTGGTCCCGCTGGCGGGAGAGGGGAAGATCCGGCTGCTGCCGCTCTCCCGCGAGCGCGGTCACGCGGCCGATCTGACCCGGGCCCTGGAGCTGCTTCCGCTGCGCCCGGGAGAACCGGTCCTGATCCTTCCGGCCGATGTGCCGCTTCTCTCCCCCGCGGAACTCCGCGAGCTGGCCGGGGCGCATCGTGGAGGGGGGCTGGTCATGTGTCCGGCGGCATGTGACGGCGGGACCAACGCCCTGCTGTTCGAACCCCCGCTGCCCATGCCGCTCCTCTTCGGCGACCGGAGCCTCTCGCGCCACCGGCAGGCGGCGCTGGAGCGGGGCGTGGAGGTCCGGGTGCTGGACCTCCCGGGACTCTCCCGTGACATCGACCGGCCGGAAGACCTCTGCTGGCTGGCCCGGCAGGGCCGGGGGGGGCTCAGCAGGGGATATGCGAGGCGCCTGCTGGCCTGACCCCGCGCCCGGGCATCGGGCACACCCGGAGCCGGCTCAGGCACTCTGGCGGTGCTCCACCTCCACCTTCACCCCTCCGCCCTGCCGGATGTAGTCGTACAGGGCCATCGGTGAGTTGTGGGAGTTGCCGATGACCACGCCGCGATCACGCAGGGCATCCTGGAGGGCCGCACAGATGGTATGCAGCGGCGCCCCGCCTCCTTCGCCCATCCCCTTGGCACCGCTGTAGGTGAAGGGTGACGGCGTCTCCATGTTCACGTTCTTCAGCAGCGGCATGTTGTTTATGGTGATGGGGGCATAGTCGGTGAAGGAGCCCGACAGGACATTGCCCGCCTCGTCGTAGGGCATGGTCTCCAGCAGGGCGGCCCCCAGCCCGTGCGCGGTGGCTCCGTGCACCTGACCGGCCACGATCATGTGATTGATCACCTTGCCGCAGTCGTCGACGATGGCGTAATCGAGGATCCGGACATGGCAGGTCTCCGGGTCGACCTCGACCACCGCGATGTGCAGCTGGAGGGCATAGGTCAGGGTCAGGTTGCCGTATTTCCTCCCGGTATCGGGTACCTCGAACGGAGGCGTGTACTTGTAGGTGGCGTTGAGGGTGATCTCGCGCAGCTCCTCGGGGAGGGTGGCGGTGTTGTAGTTGGCCAGGTTGGAGAGCGCCCAGTAGTTGATGGAGCGGTCGCTGCCCGCCACCCTTACCTCCGGACCCTGCTCGCCCATGCCGAATTCCAGCTCCTCCTCGCGCGCCTCCAGCGCATGGGCCGCCAGGCGTTGCATCTGTTCCTTCAGCCGGGTCGCGGCGCCGTGGACCGCCGTCAGCCCGGTCACCGCGAACTGGCTCGCGTAGGTGCCGCAGGTACCGGTATGGGTGTTGCGCTCGGTATCGAAGCCCGGCTTCACGTCGATGCAGTCGGGGCTGATCCCGAGGACCTCCGCGACCACCTGGGCAGAGGTGGTCTCATGGCCCTGGCCCTGGGGGAAGGAGCCCACGCTCACCGAGACCGATCCGTCCAGGTCCAGCTTGACGTTCGCCATCTGCGAATTGCCCGAGAAGGGGAGGAAGGGGTTGATGATCCTGGACTGGGCGAAGTTGTTGGTGCCGGAATCGAGGGTGGTGCCGATCCCGACGCCGATCAGCCGTCCCTCGGCCCGCGCCTCGGCCTGCCGGCGCTTCCACTCGTCCCAGCCGATGAGTTCCTTGGCCCTGGCCAGCATCGCCGGCAGGTCGCCCGAATCGTAGACGCAGCCGTTGGGCGTGGTGTAGGGGAACTCCTCGATGTAGTTGCGCAGGCGCATCTCGTCGGCCTCGATGCCGAGCTCATGGGCGCAGATGTCGATGACCCGCTCCATGAACCACATGTGAGGCAGGCGGGAATAGCCGCGGTTGGGCGCGCAGGGGCCCTTGTTGGTGACCACCTGGCTGAAGTCGATGCGGACATTGCGCAGCTTGTAGCTGGCCGGCAGGACCTGGGACCAGATCACGCAGCCCAGCGGCTCGTAGCGGGGATAGGCGCCGCAGTCGTCGACGTGACGCGAGCGCAGGGCGGTGATGACGCCGTTCTCGTCCAGCGCCACCTCGGTATCGAAGTAGTCGCGCTCGCTCCCGTGCCCCCCCGCCTGCATGTATTCGCTCCGGGTCTCGACCCACTTCACCGGCCTGCCTCCCGCCTTGCGCGAGGCCAGGGCGGCCAGGGTCATGTAGGGATAGTTGTTGATCTTGTTGCCGAAGCTCCCGCCGATGTCGTGGGTCCGCAGACGGATGTGGTCCATGCGCACGCCCAGCGCGGTGGCGATCATGGTCAGGGGCACGGTCATGGCGGTGTTGCCGATGAAATCGAGCCGGTCACGCTGATCCCAGGTGGCGACGACCGCGTTGGTCTCCAGCGGCGTGCTGCTGAAGCGGTGGAACCGCAGATGGTCGATCCGGACCACGTGCGCCGCCTCCTCGAAGGCCCGCTCCACGTCCCCGTATTCATAGACCCCCTGCCAGGTCAGATTGGTCCCAACGTGCTCGTGCAGCAGCACTTCGTCCTTCAGCGCCTCCTCGCAGCGGACCACCGCCGGCAGTGGCTCGTAGTCCACCTCGACCCGCTGGGCCGCGTCCACCGCCTGCTCGATGGTCTCGGCGACGACCGCCGCCACCGGGTCTCCCTGGTAGAGGACCTTCTCCACCGCCAGGCAGTAGTCCCGGATGTTCGCGCTCGGTTCGGGGCCAATCTGGAGAAAGGGCTGGGTCATCCCGGCGACCTCCTCGCCGGTGAGGACGCAGACCACGCCGGGCATCGTCTCCGCCGCCCGGGTATCGACGCCGAGGATCCGGGCATGGGCATGGGGGGAACGCACCAGGGCCATGTGGAGCAGGCCACAGGGCTGGTTGTCGTCGACATAGAGCCCCTTGCCCCGGACCAGCCGCTGGTCCTCCTTGCGTCCGCCGGCGGGCATTCCGCGCGGGACCTCCAGCACCCTGGAGATTCGTTGCTTCGCCTCCTCCCGGATGGGGACGAGCTCCTCGGGATGGGGCGCCAGGGGTGGCGGTTCCACCGCGGTCCCTTCCGCAGCCACCGGTGCGGCGGCCTCTTCCCGGCGACCGAAGAGGAACTGCAGCAGACGCTGCAGCCAGCCCCCGGCCGGGCGAGCCGGCCGGGCCTCTCTGGCGGCCCTCGCCTCGGGGGAGAGGGCCTGCTGGAGGCCGTTGATCACAGAGCTGATCTCCTTTTCGGCGTAACCGCGCAGTCCGCCACCGGCGATGGAGAGGATGCGGCCGGAGAGCTGGGACACCCCTTCCCAGCGGACCAGGGTGCCGTCCCCGTCCTCGAGCAGGTGGAAGGCGGCGTTCATCTGGTAAGCGCCCTGGAGCACGTTGCCCTTGCCGAGGTAGCGGATGGTGTCGGGCGCGGTCGCCTCCTCGAGGATCAGTTCGGTCGAGGCCACGGCCCTGATCTTGCCGATCCCCACCTTGACCCGGAGATTGGAACGGCGCTCGTCCCTGCGCTCGAGGCCGTGGAAATTGGGCAGCAGGGGGGCGAACTTTTCAGGATCGGAGAGCAGCTCGAAGACCTCCTGCCGGGGCATGGGGATCCTGAATTCACCGTCGAATCTCATCTCCATCGGTCATTCCTCCCGCAGGGCCCTGGCGGCCGCCTGCACCGCCCGGATGATGTTCTGGTACCCGGTGCAGCGACAGACATTGCCGCCCAGGCGCTTGCGTATCTCCTCGATCCCGGGATCGGGGTTCTCCGCCAGCAGGGCCAGGGAGGACATCAGCATCCCCGGGGTGCAGTATCCGCACTGCAGGCCGTGGTGCTCGGAGAATGCCTGCTGCAGGGGGTGCAGGCCCTCTTCGCCTTCCAGCCCCTCGACGGTGATGACCTCGCTCCCGTCCGCCTGGACCGCGAGCAGGGTACAGGACTTCACCGCATCGCCGTCCAGGATCACGGTACAGGCCCCGCAGAAGCTGGTGTCACAGCCGATATGGGTGCCGGTGAGCCCGAGTTCGCGACGCAGGAATTCGACCAGGAGCAGCCGCGGCTCGATTTCGCGCGTGCAGGGCTGGCCGTTGACGGTGATGGTGACCGGAACGCGCCCGGTAGTCGTCTCAGACATAGAGGGTCCCCCCCTTGACCGTTTCGCCGCGGGCCCGCCGGATGGCGATCTCCGCGGCCCTCATGAACAGCGAGTGCAGCATGGTGCGCTTGAAGGCAGCCGAACCGCGGCTGTCCGAAGGTGGATCCGAACAGGAGATGATGGCCTCCGCGGCCCGGCGCAGGTTGTCCCTGTTCAGGTCCTTCCCCTCCAGCTCCTGCTCCGCCTCGCGGGACTGGACCGGGCGGGGTCCAGCACAGCCGAGGACCAGGCGCGCCTGGCGACAGACCTGTCCGTCGGCGAGGCCGAGGTGAACCCCCACCGTCGCCGCCGGATAGGCCGGGGCCGCCTTCTTGAAGCCGAGATAGGCCCCGCCGCTGCCGGCCGGGGGGGCCCGGAAACGGATCTCGGTCACCAGTTCCCCCTCTTCCAGGGCGGTCGTATAGGCATCCCGGAAGAAGTCGCGGATCCCGACCACCCGTTCGCCGCGGGGACCACGGCATGCCACCTCCGCGTCCAGCACCTGGAGCATGGTCGGCCAGTCGCAGCTCGGATCGGCCGTGGAGACCGAACCGCCGATGGTGCCACGTGCCCGTACCTGCGCGTCGGCGATGCCGGTGGCGCAGTCCTGGACGATGGGAAAGCGGGAGGCGACCTCGGAAACCGCGATCCGGGCATGGGTGGCCAGGGCGCCGATCCGGATCGACTCCCCTTGCCCATCGATGTGGCGCATCCCCGGGATCCGGGCGATATCGACCAGGTCGGTCGGTTCGTCCATCCGCAGCTTGAGGATCGGGAGCAGGGACTGACCGCCGGCGAGGGGGCGGGCCCCGTCACCGAGCCTGGCGAGCAGGGCCATGGCATCTTCGAGCGTGGCGGGACGGTGATAGCGGAAGGGGGCTGGATACATGGTTTCAGCTCCTCAAGGTGGTGGCGGAGAGGGGGGCGCCGGGCGAGGAGGCGGGGCTGCGGATACGTTCGTGAAGGCATGCATCGGGGAACGTCTCCGGGGCGGTCCGGGCCGCTCTTCGCCGCCTCTTCAGGCTGCGCGGTGACAGGGTGAAAAGACGCCTTGCGCAACGATTATTCTGTCTGGAATCAGTCACGTGCCTTTCGTCCAGGATCCCGGCTATGGCAGGAGTCTGCGCATCATTTTCGCTCAAGTATAGACCAGATCCGGGAGAAAACATACGCAACCGTATTGACAAAGCCGATCTTCTCTCCTAGCCTCAGAGACGAACGGGATGCGACCGCGCTGCAGACTCCGATTTGCCGTACATGGACGGGCGGCCTTTCCCGGGGCAGTGCAGGCATCCAGGTGTCTTCCGGCCGGCGGGCGTCCCCGCGTCGCGCTGCCGGGAGATGGCAACCGGCCAGGGGAGAAGACCATGGGGTTGAGCAGTGTTCGTGCCTATCACCGTCCCTCGGAACCCGGGGAGGTCGCCAGGCTCCTGAGCGAGCATGAGGATTCCGCGCTGCTGGTCTCCGGCGGGACCTTCCTGCATGGGCTCGGGACGAGGGGACTGCTGGCCGGGGTGGAAACCCTGATCGACCTCACGGGGCTCGGCCTCGACGGCATCGAGGAACGCCCGGACGGCCTCTCCTTCGGCGGCACGGTGCGCTTTCGCCAGTTGCTCGAAGTACCATTCCTGCGCAACGGGGCCGGCACCGCGGCGATCGGCGATGCCCTGGGCTATCCACCGGTCCAGGTAATCAATGCCGCCACCATCGGCGGCTGCGTCGCCTCCTCCTGCCCCTTCTTCGACCTCCCGGTGAGCCTGCTGGCCTCGATGATTTCCAGGACGATCTTCGCCATCGCTGCCGAGGAGTCCCGCTTCACGCTGAACGGAGCGCTGCTG
>RFJX01000115.1 GCA_003694425.1 Gammaproteobacteria bacterium | reverse complement strand
CCGACACCGGCCCCGATCCGGTAGAGCGGCTGGTCCGGTGGACATGGGACTTCTTCACCGGCGACAACGCCGTGGTCCGGGTGGGGTTGCTGGTGCTGTTCTTCGGCGTCGCCTTCCTCTACCGGTATGGCGTCGAGCGGGGCGCGATCCCGACCGAGTGGAACTTCATCCTGGTGGCGCTGGCGGCGATCGTGGCACTGCTCTGGGGCTGGCGCCTGCGGGTGTCCCGTCCCGGCTTCTCCCTGCTGGTGCAGGGCGGTGCCATCGGCGTGCTCTACCTGACCGTCTTCTCGGCCGCCCGCCTCTACCATCTGCTGCCGCTGGAGCTGGCCTTCTTCCTGATGGTGAGTCTGGTTCTGCTGTCGGCGATACTGGCCCTGCTGCAGGACTCGATGGCGCTGGCCGTGGCCGGGGCCACCGGCGGCTTCCTGGCCCCGATCCTCGCCTCCACCGGGGGCGGCAGCCACGTGGTGCTGTTCAGCTACTACGCCCTGCTCGATCTGGGCATCGCCGCCATCGCCTGGCACCGGGCCTGGCGGCCGCTGAACCTGCTCGGCTTCGTCTTCACCCTGGTGATCGGGGCACTCTGGGGTCAGCAGTACTACCGGCCGGAGTTCTTCGCCACCACCGAGCCCTTCCTGGTCCTGTTCTTCCTCATCTTCAGTCTGATCGGGGTGCTCTACGCCTTCCGCCAGCCCCCGCGGCTGAAGGGCTACATCGACAGCGCCCTGATCTTCGGCACCCCGCTGACCGCCTTCACCCTGCAGTGGTCGCTGGTGCGGGATTTCGAATACGGGGCCGCCCTCAGTGCCCTGGCGCTGGCCCTCTACTACACCGGGCTGGCCCGCTGGCTGTGGCGCAGGGCACAGGATGCGCCCGCCCTGCGCCCCCTCACCGAGGCCTTCATCGCCCTGGCCGTGGCCTTCGCCACCCTGGCCATCCCGCTGGCGCTGAACGGCCGCTGGACCTCGGTGGCCTGGGTCCTCGAGGGCGCGGCCATGGTCTGGGTGGGGCTGCGCCAGCAGCGCCAGCTCGCCACCGCCGCGGGACTGCTGCTGCAGGTACTGGCCGGTCTGGCCTTCTTCGGCGGCGACCAGCGGCTGCTCCATCTGACCCACCAGGCCTCCCCGCACGCGGATGCCCTGCCTCTGCTCAACAACACCTGGCTGGGTGGCAGCCTGATCGGCGGCGCCGGCCTGTTCACCGGCTGGTGGCTGCACCGCCGGCGCCAGTGGGCCTGGTCCTGGGCCCGCCGCTTCGAGTGGCCGGCCCTCCTCTGGGGGACCGCCTGGTGGCTGGGTTCGGGGCTCAACGAGATCGACCGCCTGAGCACCGGCACCAACCATCCCGCCTTCGGTCTGCTGTTCATCGCCGCCTCCCTGGCCATCCTCAGGTGGCTGGGCCGACGCCTGCACTGGCCCGCGGCGGAACTGCTCTTCGCCGCCCTGCTGCCGGGAATGGGCGGGGTACTGCTGTGGCAGTGGATCGACCGCCACCTGCACCATCCCTTCGCATCCTACGGATGGCTCGCCTGGCCCGCCGCCTGGCTGCTCTGGTACCACGGGCTGAAACGGATGGAGCGGCTGCTGCCGGACGGAGAGCGCAGCGCGGCCCATTGCACCGGGCTGTGGCTGCTGCTGGTCCTGGCCGCGAGCGAGCTCTCCTGGCAGCTCCGGGAGCTGGCCCGGGGCGCGGCCCTCTGGGCGGACCTGGCCTGGGGCTTGGTGCCGCTGGCTGCGCTCGAGTGGCTGGGCCTCAGGCGGGCCGGGCGGGGCTGGCCCTTCGCCGCCCAGCCCGGCGTCTATCACGGCGGGGGGCTGCATCCGGTGGCCCTGTGGTGCGCCCTGTGGGTCGCTCTGACCGCCCTGTTCCATGCCGGCAATCCGGTCCCGCTGCCCTTCCTGCCGCTGCTCAATCCGCTGGAACTCGTGCACCTGGCCGGGTTCATGGTCCTGCTGCGCTGGGGGCTGCGCTGGTGGGGCGGCACCTCGGAAGGACTCCACCGGCTGTGGAAGGTGGCCGGCGGGGCGCTGTTCCTCTGGGTCAACACCGCCCTGGCCCGCGCGGTGCATCACCTGGCCGGGGTGCCCTGGGACCTGGGGCGGCTGCTCGAATCGCTGCTGTTCCAGGCCGCGCTCTCGGTGCTCTGGGGCGCCCTGGGCCTGGTCACCATGGTGGCCGGCTCGCGCCTGGCCAGCCGCGCCCTGTGGCAGGCCGGGCTGGGCTTGTACGCCCTCACCGTGGCCAAGCTGTTCCTGGTCGATCTGGCCCACAGCGACACCATCGAGCGCATCGTCTCCTTCCTGGCGGTGGGCAGTCTGCTGGTGCTGACCGGCTACTTCGCCCCCCGACCTGCGCAATCCGCAGAGGAGGAGGCTGGCCGATGAAGCGACTGCTGACGCTGCTGATGCTGCTGCCCCTGGGCAGCCTGGCCACGGCCCCGGAGCCGGTCCTGGAGGCCAGGCCGACGGACTTCCGCTGGGGCTTCCCGGTGATCCCCGCGCACAGCAGGGCGGGCATCTACGAAATCGAGCTGACCGGGGCCGTGCTGGGCTCCTGCGCCCATCCCGACCTCGGCGACCTGCGGCTGTTCGGTGAGCACGACAACCCGGTGCCCTTCATCATCGTCGAGGGAAACACGGCGACCGCCGCCCCTTCCGAGAGCTGGCGCGAGGTTCCGCACTTCCCCCTCTATCGCGCGCAGGGCCGCCCGCCAGCCCAGACCCCGGAAATCTACATCGACGCCGGTCCCGACGGGACCATCGTCAACATCCGGGGGCGTGATCAGCGTGCCGCGGAAAAGGCCGTGTGGGCCTATCTGATCGACCTGGGCGAAGGTGGCAGGGGCGGAACCGCGCTGCGGCTGCGATGGAAGGAGAAAACGGACAACGCCCTGGTCCGGCTGATCGTGGAGCAGAGCGACGACCTCATCCACTGGCGGCCGGCGCTGGAATCGGCGGTGCTGGCGCACCTCCACTTCGGCGGCCAGCGTATCGACCGGGACACCCTGCTCCTGCCCACCGGCACCCACCGCTATCTCCGGCTGCGCGGACCCGGCGGCGATCCCGGTTTCGAGCTGTTGCAGGCAAGCATGCGCCAGACCGTGGACCTGCCACCACGACCACCGCACTGGGTGGAACCGGCGGCGACGGAGAGGCGGGTCGACCGCTCCGTGGGCATACGTTATTTCTACGACGGCGGCGCGCCCCTGCCCGTCTCGCAGCTGCAGATCCGCATGCCGCGAGACAACAGCCTGGCCCGCGTGACCCTCCATTCGCGTCCCGATCCCGGGTCCCGCTGGCGTCTGCGCTGGCAGGGTGTGAGCTACCGCCTGCGGATAAACGGTGAGACGCTGGAAAACCCGGCAATCCCCCTCTCCCGGACCCGGGACCGCTACTGGCGCCTCACCGTCAACGAGTCCTCCGGTGCGGCCGGACATCCCCCGACGTTCCTGCTGGGCTGGTACCCGCCGCGTGTGCGCTTCCTCGGCGAGGGCGATTCCCGCTATCTCCTTACCTGCGGCAACCGGGACATCCGGGGCCTGCCCGCCTCCTTCACCGGCATCCTGCGGCAGCATCTGGAACAGGTTCGCCCGGAGATGCTCGGCGCGACCACCCTCGGCGAGCGCCAGGCGCTCGGCAGCGCGACCCTGACCCAGCCCCCGGCCCCGCCCCTGCCCTGGCGACAGTGGCTGCTGTGGGCCGTACTCCTGGCCGGGGTGCTGGTGGTCGGCCTGATGGTGCGCAACCTCTGGCGGGAGATGCAGTCGAAGCGCTGACGGCGGCCCATCCGCTGCCCTACAATACCCCCTTCTGGAGAGGTGGCTGAGCGGTTGACCCATTCGGCAGGATGGCCGATTGGGGACGCGAAGCGGCCCGAAGGGCGGCAGGCCAGGGAGGGCCTGCCGCAGAGCACCGGTCTTGGCGTGCGGTCAGCACGCCCGGTTTTCCGGAGCTACCATGACCAGGGACGGCCTGCAACAGCGGAGAGGTGGCTGAGCGGTTGAAAGCACCGGTCTTGAAAACCGGCAGGGGTGCAAGCCCCTCGTGGGTTCGAATCCCACCCTCTCCGCCATATCACCATGCTACGCATTCCCGCTGCGCCAGCAGGCCACACAGGCCAGGTGGTGCCGGTGGGATGAGACCAATCTGTCTGGAACAGATTGGAACAGCGTAGCTG
>RFJX01000114.1 GCA_003694425.1 Gammaproteobacteria bacterium | reverse complement strand
GGGCGTCGTAGAGCATTGCCAGCAGTCGGCGGTCCGGGCCGGCCGGATGCAGGGCGCCGGCGGGCGTTCGGTCGGGCTTCGGTTGCATCGTCGTCATCGCTTGCGCGCAGGCACTGGTGGCGGCCGGTCTTGGCGGCACGGATTGTAGCAACGGCCCGCGTCGTGGAGCGGGACGCTGCACCATTTTTCAGTCCTGGCCGTACCCCGTGCTGTCCCGTGTCTGGCGATAGCGCTCGAGCGCCCGTGCGCGGCTGAGTCTCAGGTCCACAAGCGGAGGGACAGGGGTGCGTTCGCCAAGCCACTGCCTGCGGTACCGACCGTGCGGATCGTACCGCCGTGCCTGTGTGTCGGGGTTGAAGATGCGGAAATAGGGGGCCGCGTCGGTACCGCAACCGGCCACCCACTGCCAGCCCAGGGTGTTGCTGGCATCGTCCGCATCGACCAGGCAGCGGCGGAACCAGTGCGCGCCCTCGCGCCAGTGGATGCCGAGGTTCTTGGTGAGGAAGGAGGCGGCGACCATGCGCACGCGGTTGTGCATCCACCCGCTCCGCCACAGCTGGCGCATCCCGGCATCCACCAGCTCGCAGCCGGTCTCGCCCCGCTGCCAGGCGCGCAGGCCTCTCCCCCCCGGATCGGGCAGCCACATGCCGGGCCGTTCGAACAGGGGGGCGAGCGAGCGCGTCACGGTGTCGGGAAAGGCATGCAGCACATGGCGGGCGAAATCGCGCCAGCCGATCTCGGAGTGGAATCGCTGCAGCGAGCGCCGGACGCCCGCATCGGCCTCGGACTCCAGGGCCTGGAGGATCAGGGCGTGGACGCGCACCGCCGCGATCTCGCCGAAATGCAGCGCCGGTGAAAGACGGCTGGTGCCGTCACGGTCGGGGTAATCGCGCTCCGTCTCGTAGTGTGCGACTCCTTCCGCCAGGAAGTGATCGAGCCGGTCGAGAGCCCGCGGCTCGCCGGCTTCCCAGTGCTGCAACAGCTCTTCGTGCCACGGATGGGCCGGGAGCAGGCCAAGTGTCTGGACCGCCTGCGGGTCTGCCACGGTGGCCAGCCGGCGGCCCTTCGCCGGCGCCGGTAACAGGCGTGCCTGCCATGGTGTTTCCGTCATCCTCAGTCGCAGATTGCGCCAGAACGGCGTGAAGACGCGGTAGGGTGTCCCGTCCGCCTTCAGGCCCGCCTCGGGCATCAGCAGGCAGTCGTCATCGTGGCGGTACAGGCATGCACCATCTGCCTCCAGGCACTGGGCTGTCGCGTCGTCCAGGCGTTCGATGCGGGGGTCGACGATGCGATTGCAGTACACGGCCCGGGCGCCGAGTTGCCGGCACAGTGCGGGCAGCAGCACGGCGGGCTTCCCCCTGCACAGCTGCAGCTTCACCCCGGCCGCGGCCAGCCGCCTCTGCAGGCTGAGCAGGCTGTGGTGCAGGTAACAGCGCGCGGCCTCACCTTCGGCCAGTGGCGAGGCGGGGTCGTCCGGGCGGACATAAACGGCATGAACCGGCTTTCCGGTGGCGAGTGCCGCGTCCAGGGCCGGGTTGTCCTGCAGGCGCAGGTCGCGCCGGAACCAGACCAGAGGGTTCACCGGCCGCGCCTGCGTACCGCCTCGGCACGCACGCGTGCGCGCAGGAGCCGCAGGGCCACCGGGATCCGGGCGCCCAGGCGGATGCCGCCGGCAGCCTCGAATTCCGCCAACGGTGCATCGCTGCAGGGGCCACCGAGCATCACCGGTACCGGCATGCCGGCGGCCAGCGCGGCCAGCGCGGCCCGCAGCGGCTGATCGATCGGATCCCTGCCGCCCAGCACCACGGCTCGCGCGGCGCAACGATCGACCACCAGGGGGAGCTGGTCCAGCGGGAGGTCGGGTCCCAGGTAGACCACCCGGTAGCCGCGCGCCATGGCGGAGAGCGCGAACAGCAGCAGTCCGACCTCGTGGCGGCTGCCCGGCACGCCGGCGCATACGATGCGCGGGCCATCGCACTGGCCGAGGGCATGGTGGAAGCGGGCGCCAAGGCGGTTGCGCAGCCAGGCGGAGAAAAAGTGTTCCTCGGCGATCCCGGTCTCCCGCTCGCGCCAGCGCGTGCCGAGCTCCACGAGCAGTGGTTCGATGAGCCGTTCGGTGACCAGGTCCACTGGATAGAGCGACGAGGCCTCGTTATAGAGGGCCTCCAGCCGCTCGTTGCTGAAATCCCCGATGGCCTCCAGGGCGGCCTCGAGATAGACATTCCAGACCCCTTGCGGCCGTTCCGGCGGTGCCGGGCGCTGGCGCAGGCGCGCGGCGATGGCGGGCAGGGAATGACCTTCTCCCAGCAGGGCCAGGATCCGGCGTACCCGCTCGATGTCCTTGTGGCTGTAGAGGCGGTGGCCCTTGGGGGTGCGCTCCGGCTGGAGCAGCCCGTAACGCCGTTCCCAGGCACGCAGCGTCGAGGGGTTGACGCCGGTCTCCCGGGCGAGGTCGCGGATCGGCAGGCGCGCTGCCGAGTCTGCAGCGGGCCCGTCCAGGGAGCGGGAGATGGGGAGTCCGGTAGTCGCCATGCACAGATTGTACAAGAATGTTTGCTTTGTACAAGTTATATGTCTAAGATACATCTGGTATTCGACCATTGCGGAGCAGCCACCATGCAGCCACCCCGTCCCCGTGTCGCCGTCAGCGCCTGCATCCTCGGCCAGCCTGTCCGTTACGACGGTGGCCACAAGCGCGACCGCTTCGTCACCGACCGCCTCGCCCGGGAGCTGGAATTCGTTCCGGTCTGCCCCGAGCTGGAGGCGGGCCTGGGCGTACCCAGGTCACCGATCCATCTCCGGCGGCGCAATGGCGAGATCCGGCTGGTGGGCTCCAGAGACCATTCGCTGGACCTCACCGGGCGCATGCGCGAGGTTGCGGCCCGCCGCGCGGACGAATTCGACGGCAGGATCTGCGGGCTCATCGTGCAGCGCAACTCGCCCAGCTGCGGCATGGAGCGGGTGGCCGTTGCGAACGAGGACGGCACAGCGGCTGGTCGCACCGGTACGGGGATGTTCGTCCACCACTTCAGGACCCGTTGCCCGCTGGTGCCGATCGAGGAGGCAGGTCGCCTCAACGACCCGGTGTTGCGGGAGAACTTCCTGGAACGGGTCTGGTGCCTGCATCGCTGGTACCGGCTCGGGGCGGACGACCTGGCCGGCTTCATCCGTTTCCACGCCGCCCACAAGCTGTTGCTGATGGCACGCGGGTCCGATGCCTACACCGGGCTCGGCCGCATCGTTTCCGGCGTCACGCGGGAGACCCTGGCGGAGCGCCGCGGACGCTACATCCGCCGGTTCATGGAGGTGCTGTCGAAGCGGGTCTCGCGGGCGCAGCACTACAACGTGCTGCAGCACATCCTTGGCCACTTCCGGCGCCGCCTGGCGCCGGCGGACAGGCGGGAGCTGCTGGACCTGTTCGGCTCCTACCGCAGCGCCGAGGTACCACTGGCCGCGCCGCTGACGCTCCTGCGCCATCACCTGCGTCGCAACCCGGACCCCTGGCTGGATCAGCAGTATTACTTCCGCCCCTATCCCGACGCCCTGGCGCTGCGGGCCGCCGTCTGAGCACCGGGGAGGCCGCGCAATCCGGCGGCGGGAACTTTTCCATCTCTATTGTGCCATCCTTAAGGAAGCTCTGGACAAGTCTGGTGCGATGAGATCGTCAGGTGGAATTCGCCAGTTCAAGGCGCAAGACGCATGGAATAGCAAGCTATTTCAAAGGCTTGTAACGCAGAAATGGCGGAATCCAGCGGCGATATCGCGTGCCATGACTTGTCCAGAGCTTCCTTGAGGAAGAGTCCGGCCGGTACGTCGTCCCGGCCTCGATGACCCGTGACGACCGGGAGTGACAGATGTACGGCATGAATGAGCGATCGACGGGCAGGCTCTGCGGTCTCCTGCTGGTGCTGGGGCTGATGCTCCCGTGCGCGCATGCCCGTGCCGGGCAGATGGTGGACGTAGGCGGCCACCGCCTGTGGCTCGAGTGCGAGGGCCAGGGCGCGCCGGCGGTGATCCTGGAGCCCGGGCTGGGGGGGCTGAGCCTGGAGTGGATCAACCTGCAACGACTGCTCTCCGGCTACACCCGGGTGTGCCGTTACGATCGCGCCGGCTATGGGCGCAGCGATTACCGCAATGTCGAACGCAGCGCAGCCGGCTCTGCCAGGGAATTGCGCCGCCTCCTGCACAGTGCCGGGATCGGGCCCCGCTGGGTCCTGGTCGGCCACTCCTACGGTGGGCTGATCAGCCAGTATCTGGCCCGCAACTGGCCTGGTGAAGTCGCCGGGCTGGTGCTGGTGGAGTCGTCCCATCCCGAACAGGCGGAGCGCTTCGAGCTTCCGCCCTACCGCCTGGTCACGGCCCCGCGCGGCAGGGTGTCGGAGGTGCGCTACGGGATCCCGCGGCTGCCGGAGGGGTTGCCGGAAGGGACGAGAGACCAGGCCTTGCGCATGCTCACCCAGGGCAAGACCCGCTACACCATGGGCGAGGAGCTGATCGGCTTCAGGACCAGCGAGGCACAGGTGCGCAACTCGCCGCCACTGCCGCCACTGCCCGTCGTGGTCATCAGCCGCGGACGCCAGCTCTGGCAGGGACCGCGCAGCGGCCTGCTGGAGGAGCTGTGGCAGCAGCTGCAGCACGAACTGGCGCAGATGAGCCCCCACAGTGCGCACCTGGTGGGACTGTACAGCGGCCATCACGTGCATCTGGACCAGCCGCTGCTGACGGCGCGCGGGGTGCTGCTGGCGATCGCCGCGGCGCGCGGCGGGATGACCCCCGCCCGGGCCTATGCCTGCCGGCGCGAGGTCCGGGGCCTGTGGCAGATGAACTCGGTGGAGATCCTGTCCAACCACCTGCGCGACCAGCCGGGGATGCTCTCGCCCTATCTCCGTGTGGGGGCATTGCCCCCGGTACTGATCCGCACGGAGCTGGAGCCGCGGTGCTGAAGGGCCGCGCGGGTTCCGTAACGACGGATCCGGTTAGAATGGGGGGCTACCGTCTCGAGGAGTCGCCTTGATCACCCGCATCGCCAGGACCCTGTTTCCCCTGCTGCTCGTAGGAGCGGCCATCCTGGTGTTCGGCTATCTGCAGGCGACCCGGCCCCGGGCCCTGCCGGAACCCCCCGCCGAGCGCGTCTGGACCGTGGCCGCGGTGACGGTCGCGCCACGCGACCTGCAGCCTCGCCTGCGCGCCTACGGCGAGCTGCGCGCGGCCAGTGTTGCCGAACTCACGCCGCTGGTCAGCGGCAGGGTCATCCGGACCTCACCGGTGCTGGTGGAAGGCGCCGTTGTGCGTGCCGGCGAGGAACTCGTCACCATCGATCCCTTCAATTATGAGGCCGAAGTGGCCGAGCGACGGGCCCAGCTGGAGCAGGCACGGGCCCGGCTGGACGAGAACCGGGGCCAGCTCGAGGCCGAGCAGCGCCTGCTCGAGGCCCTGGAGGAACAGCTCGCGCTGCGCCGGTCGGACTACGAGCGCGTGCGCGACCTGCGCCAGCGCGGCACTGCCAGTGCCCAGGCGGAGGACCAGGCGGCCCTTGCCGTCAACGCGGCGCAGCAGGCGATCATCGCCGCGCGCCAGCGCATCGCCGCGCTCAGGGCGCGCATCCGCCAGCAGGCGGCCGAACTGCGGCAGCTCGAGGTGCGTCTGCGCAGGGCAGAGCGGGATCTGGAGGAGACGCATCTGCTGGCGCCCGTCGACGGCTTCCTGACCGAGGTCAGGGTCGCGCCAGGCGAGCATGTGCAGGTGGGCGAGCCGGTTGCGCGCCTGGTGGACGCCCACAACCTGGATGCGGTGTTCCAGCTCGGCAATTCCGACTACGGCCGGCTGCTGGCCGCGGCTGCCGAGGAGAGCGGCGCGCTGACCGGACGGCCGGCAGAGGTGATCTGGCGGATCGGTGACGAGGTCTTGCGCTACCCTGCCGTGATCCAGCGCATCGACGCCGAGATCGAGAGCGCCAGCGGCGGGATCGACGTCTATGCCCGGCTGAAGGAGGCAGGGGTCGATCTGCCGCTGCGGCCGGGGGCCTTCGTGGAGGTCGAGCTGCCCGACCGGCGCTACCGCAACGCGATCGAGCTGCCCGATCGCGCCGTGGTCGGACAGGACACGGTCTATGTCATCGGAGAGGACGGGCGCCTGGTGGCCCGCCGGGTGCAGGTGCTGCGCCGCCTGGGAGACCGCCTGCTGGTCCGCGGGGAGCTGCCGGAGGGGACCCGCGTGGTCGCCACCCCCTTCCCCGAAATCGCCCCCGGTCTGAAGGTGCGGACCCCGTGAATCCGCTCTCCGGGGGGCTGATCGGCATCTTCGCGCGCCACGCCACCGCCGCCAATCTGGTGATGGCGCTGATGATGGTGACCGGACTGTTCGCCCTGTCCCAGCTCAACCGCCAGTTCTTCCCCGACTTCGCGGTGGACTTCATCACCGTTTCGGTGGAATGGCCGGGGGCGTCGGCCAGCGACGTCGACAGCAACATCGTCCAGGCCATCGAGCCCGAGGTGCGCTTTCTGGACGGGGTGAAGAAGGTCACCTCGACCTCCTTCGAGGGGATGGGCTCGGTGGCGATCGAGTTCCATCCCGGCACCGACATGCAGCAGGCCCTCTCCGACGTGGAGTCGGCGGTGTCCCAGATCACGACCCTGCCCGAGGACGCCGAGGACCCGCGCATCCGCCGGATCCAGCACTACGACACCATCGGCCGGGTGGTGGTCTCCGGCCCCTATCCCGAGAGCGCCCTGAAGGCGATCGCCAAGGACATGCGCGACGAGCTGCTGGCCCGCGGCATCGCCAAGGTCGATCTGTTCGGCGCCCGTGACGACGAACTGTGGGTGGAGGTCGATCCGGCGATGCTGCGGCGTCTGGACCTCAAGCTCGCCGATATCGCCGCGCGCATCCGCGAGGACTCCCAGGACCTTCCGGCGGGTGAACTGGAGGGTGGCGTGCGCCAGGTGCGCAGCCTCGGGCTGAAGAAATGGGCCGCGGAGATGGGCTCGGTGGAGGTGAAGTCGCTGCCGGACGGCGGCAAGGTCTATCTGCACGACATCGCGCGCATATCGGATACCTTCGAGGACAGCGCCCGGGTCGCCCGGCGCCACGGCAATCCGGCCATCGAGCTGCGGGTGCTGCGGGCCTCCAGCGCCGACGCGCTGGAGCAGGCCGACATCATGGACCGCTATCTCCAGGAGGCCCGTGCCCTCTATCCGGCCGATCTCTCGATCGAACTGTACGGCAAGGAGGCCCGCCTCATCCGCGAGCGCATCGAGGTGCTGCTGGAGAACGGCGCGAGCGGCCTGGTGCTGGTGCTGGTCGTCCTGTTCCTGTTTCTCAGCGGCAGGGTGGCGTTCTGGGTCGCGGTCGGCATCCCCGCCTCGCTGCTCGCCACCATGGGCTTCATGTACCTGAGCGGGCAGAGCATCAACATGGTGAGCCTGTTCGGCCTGATCATGGCCATCGGCATCGTGGTGGACGACGCCATCGTCGTCGGCGAGCATGCCCAGGCACGCGCGGCCACGGGGATCGGTCCCGTGGAGGCGGCGGTCACCGGTGCCACCCGCATGGCCGCGCCGGTGGTCAGTTCGACCCTCACCACCATCGCCGCCTTCATCCCGCTGCTGGTGATCTCGGGCATCATCGGCGAGATCATCTCCGCCATCCCGCTGGTCGTGATCACGGTCCTGATGGCCTCCCTCATCGAGTGCTTCCTGGTCCTGCCGGGCCATCTGCGCGAGGCCCTCTCTCCCCACGATGACGCCGCCGGCAACCCGTTTCTCCGGTTCCGCCGCAGCTTCGATGCCGCCTTCGCCCGCCTCCGCTCCGGTCCCTTTCGCCGCCTGGTGGCGCGGGCCGTGGCGTGGCGCTACACCACGGTGGCACTCGCCCTGGCCGCGGTCATCCTGGCGCTGGGGGCAATCGCCGGGGGGCGTGTGGGCTTCCAGTTCTTCCCCACGCCGGAATCGGACGTGGCCTTCGCCAACGTCGAGATGGTACCGGGCACCACGCGCGAGCAGACGGCGGCGATGCTGGAGGAGGTCGACCGCGCCCTGCACCAGGCCGCGGCCGAGCTGGCGGGCGAGGACAGCGGTCTGGTGCGGATGAGCCTGATCAAGCTCGGCATCCACATCGATCCGGAGAAGAGCGGTGGCGGCACCAGCACCGACAACATCGGTGGCCTCATCGCGGAGTTCACCCCGGCCGATCAGCGCGAGGTGCGCATGCAGGCCCTGCTGGATCGCTGGCGCGCGCTGGTCCGGCCCCGGCCGGGGCTGGAGAACTTCACCCTGCGGGCGATGGCGGGCGGACCTCCGGGGCGGGATATCGACGTCCGGCTTGCCGGCGGCGACCCGGCGACATTGAAGCAGGCGGCACTGGAGCTGCGCGCCCTGCTCGAGCGCATCCCCGGGGTCTCCGACGTCAATGACAACCTGCCCTGGGGCAAACCCGAGACGGTGCTGGAGCTGACGCCGCAAGGCCAGGCGATGGGCTTCACCACCGCCGAGGTCGGCCGCCAGGTACGCAACGCCCTGGAGGGGGCCATCGCCCGGCGCTTCGCGCGCGGCGAGGAGGAGGTGACGGTACGGGTGCTCTACCCGCGCGAGGTCACCGACGGCGGGGTGCTGGAACGCCTCTATCTGCGCTCCCCCGCCGGACATGAGGTCCCCCTGACCGAGGTGGTGCGGTTTCGTGACGAACTGGGCTTCGCCTCCATTCCCCGGGAGGACGGCCGCCGCCAGGTGGCGGTCTTCGGCGAGATTGCCAAGGGCGTGAACAACACCAGCGGAGTGATCCAGGCCCTGCTCGATGCCGGGCTGCCGGAACTGGCCGCCCGGCACGGCCTGCAGTACAGCTTCGCCGGGAAGGCGGAGGAACAGTCCGAGACCTTCGGCGACATGCGCTCCGGAGCGCTGGTGGCACTGGCGGCGATCTACATCGTCCTGGCCTGGGTCTTCTCCAGCTACACCCGTCCGCTGGTGGTGATGGCGATCATCCCGGTGGGGCTGGTGGGGGCGGTGCTGGGACACTGGTTGCTGGGCTTTCAGCTCACCATCCTCAGCATGGTGGCGCTCATCGGTCTGTCCGGGATCGTGGTCAACGACTCCATCGTACTGGTCACCACCATCGACGAGCGGCGCCGCAGCGAGCCCCTGCGCGATGCCATCATCGACGGGGCCTGCGACCGCCTGCGGGCGGTGATCCTTACCTCGGCCACCACCATCGGCGGGCTCACGCCGTTGCTGTTCGAGCGCTCGCTGCAGGCGCAGTTCCTCATCCCCATGGCCCTGACCATCGTCTTCGGGCTGGCGGTGACCACCGCCGTGGTCCTGTTCCTGGTCCCGGCGCTGATCGCCATCCAGGACGACTTCGCCCACCTGTTCGGCCGCGCCCCGGGACGGCAGGAGGCGGCGCCGGCATGAGCGGCAGCCGGCGGCGCCCGGCACGCGAGCCGGAGGCACAGGCGGTGGTGCGCCATCTGCGCAGTCACCCCGATTTCCTGCTCCGTCACCCCGAACTGCTCGAAGTCCTCCTGC
>RFJX01000012.1 GCA_003694425.1 Gammaproteobacteria bacterium | reverse complement strand
GGTTGAGGGCGTGGTTCAGGATCCTTCCGAGGGTGGCGGGGATCTCCGCGTAGTGCTGGACCAGGACCATGATCGCGCCGCTGACATAGAGGATGGCCATGAAGGGGACCAGGGCGCTGGCCACCCTGGCGATGCGCCTGACCCCGCCGATGATCACCAGCCCGACCCCCAGGGCCATGAACAGGCCCAGCCACCAGGCCTGCTGCTCCAGACCGGGCCAGATATACCCCAGGCCGTCCACCACCGAGTTGGCCTGGACCATGTTGCCGATACCGAAGGAGGCGATCATGGCAAAGGTGGCGAAGGCCACCGCCAGGCGCCGCATCTTCAGGCCGTTGGCGAGGGTGTACATGGGGCCCCCGGCGACGGTCCCGTCCGGGTCCACCTCCCGGAATTTCAGCGCCAGGGTGCATTCGGTGAACTTGGTGGCCATGCCGAGAAAGGCGGTCACCCACATCCAGAAGAGCGCCCCGGGCCCGCCGAGGGAGATGGCGGTTGCCACCCCGGCGATGTTGCCGGTGCCCACGGTGGCGGAGAGGGCGGTGGAGAGGGCCTGGAAGTGGGAGACCTCGCCGACGTCCTCGGGGTGGCTGTAGCGGCCGCGGACCAGGTCGAGGGAATGTCTGAAGCCCCGGATCTGGATGAGGCCCATGCGGATGGTCAGATAGAGGCCGGTCCCCAGCAGGACCATGAGGGTGACGGGGGAAGTCCAGATCAGGCCGGATATCCTTCCGCTCAGTTCGGTCAGTTGCTCGATCATGGCTGGCTCTCCGGTCTGTTCCTGCCTCGCGCGCCGCTTCCGTCCCCTTGCCGGGCCCTCCAGGAAACGGGGCGTGGCAGCTTTGTACCTTCTCGCGCCGCCCCGTGCAACGCCCGCGCCGGTTCAAGTAAACTGGCGGTGCTGCCGATATCCCCTCCATGACGAGACTGATGACCATCGCCCTCCTGCTGCTGACCGCCCTCTCGCCGGTGACCGGCGCCGCCCCCGCCGGGGGCACCGGAGGGCAGGCGGCCGCCGGTACGCCCGCGGCACAGGAACTGCTGGCCGCCGCCGCGGCGGGCAGGATTGAGCAGCTGCGCGCCCTGCTGGCCGCCGGCGCCGATGTCAATGCCAGGGGTCCGGGCGGCCGCACCGCGCTGATGGTGGCAGCGGCCTATGGCAACGCCCGCGTGATGCGGCTGCTGCTCGCCTGGGGCGCCGACCCGGCGGCCGCCGACGAGGCCGGCAACACCGCCCTGACCGAGGCGGCGGCCAATGGCCAGCTCGAGGCAGTGCAAATGCTGCTGGGCCGGGGCGTCGAGGTCAACGCCGCCAACAAGGGGGGACAGAACGCCCTTTCCCTGGCCACCCGGGGCGGGCACCAGGCGGTGGTCGAGGTGCTCAAGGCAGCCGGCGCGGAGGAGCCGGCGGAGCAGAAGCAGTAGATGCGGGTCGACCCGCGCAGCGGACTGCTGGAGGGTGTCCGCTTCATCCCCTCGCCCAACGCGGACGAGCGCCCGGGGGAAGGGGAGATCGACCTGCTGGTGGTCCACGGCATCAGCCTTCCTCCGGGCGAGTACGGTGGGGAGGGGATCACCGAGCTGTTCACCAACCGGCTCGACCCCGGGGCGCACCCCTACTATCGGGAGATCGCGGGACTCCGGGTCTCTGCCCATCTGCTGATCCGCCGGGACGGGGAAGCGATCCAGTATGTCCCTTTCAGCCGGCGCGCCTGGCACGCCGGCCGGTCCTGTTACGAGGGGCGTCCCGACTGCAACGACTACTCCATCGGCATCGAGCTGGAGGGGATGGACGACATCCCCTATGCACCGGCCCAGTACCGGCGCCTGGCGGAGATCGCGCGGGCGCTGATGGCCTGCTATCCTGCCCTCTGTCCGGAGCGCATCGTCGGCCATGCCGACATCGCCCCCGGCCGCAAGACCGACCCCGGGCCGGCCTTCGACTGGAGGCTCTTCCGGGACCTGCTCACCGCCTCCTGAAGAGACGCAGCGCATGACCCTGATCGCCATCCTCCTGGTCCTGCTGGTGGAGTACCTGATGGGGCCGCTCGAGGACCTGCGCCGCTGGAACTGGTTCCGGGTCTACACCGCCCGGATGCAGCGGCACCTGGGCCGCTTCGAACTCTGGCAGGGACCGGTGGGCGTTCTCGTGGTGCTGGCGCTGCCGCTGGTCCTGATCGCGCTCGTCCTGGAGGCGGTGGGCGACCGGTCGCTGCTGCTCGGCTTTCTGCTGGGACTGCTCATCCTGCTCTACGCCCTCGGTCCGCAGGACCTCGGACGACAGCTGCGGGAGTATCTCGCGGCACTGGAATCGGGTGATCAGGCCGCGGCCAGCCGCATGGCCTATGCCCTGCTGGAGGATTCGGGCCTCACTCCCGGGGAGCAGAACGGGCGTGACGTCGCCGGGGCGGTGATGGTCCTCGCCTGCGAGCGGCTGTTCGGGGCCTTCTTCTGGTTCACGGTCCTGGGGCCCACCGGCGCCCTGCTCTACCGCATGGGAGCGGAGCTGGAGCGCTGCGCGGGCGCCGACGGTGGCTTCGCCGGTGCCGCCCGGGACCTGCACCGGATCCTGCAATGGCCCGCGGCCCGCCTGCTGGCGCTGGGTTACGCCCTGGCCGGCAGCATGACCCATGCCCTGGCGGTACCGGGCTGGCGTGAATGGACCAATCTGGATGCCAGCCATCCCCTGCTGCGCGACAGCGGCCTGGCCGCGCTCCGGCCCGAGGCCGGGGAGACGGATGAACGGGAGCTGGTCGCCCAGGCCTGGGAGCTGGTCAAGCGCGCCCTCCTGCTCTGGCTCACCCTGCTGGCACTGCTGACCCTGGCCGGCTGGGTCGGCTGAGGCGGCCGCCGGCCGGAGCCGCTACAGGAACTCCCCCAGCGGCAACAGTCGCTGGCCCCCTTCATCGCACACCAGCACATTCTCGTTGCCGAACCAGTCACCAAGGACGATACGCCGTGCCGGCGCCCCGTCCAGCTCGAAGCGGTGGACGGCGGGCAGATGGGTGTGGCCGTGGACCAGGAGCCGCACGCCGTGGCGGCGCATCGCTCCAGCCACCGCCTCCCGGGTCACGTCCATCAGCTCCGGAGCCTTGTTCCGTCCCCGGGTCATGGCCTGGTCCCGGATCGAGGCCGCCTTGCGGAGCCGCCAGGCGAGCGGCATGGCTGTGAACAGCGGCTGAAGCGGACGGATGCGGGTGAACCGGCGGAAACGCTGGTACTCGCGGTCGAGGGTGCAGAGGGTGTCGCCATGCATCAACAGGGCCGGGACCCCGGCCAGTTCCACCCTCGCCTCGTCGGGCAGCAGCCGCGCACCGGTGGCCCGGCAGAATCCCCGCCCCATGAGGAAGTCGTGATTGCCGCGCTGTACCCGGACCCGGACGCCGACCTCGCTGAGACCGCGCAGCCCCTGCAGGATCTCCGGGTGCGGTGGCCGGAGGTCGTCGTCACCCAGCCAGAGCTGGAACAGGTCCCCCAGGATGTAGAGCTCGCGGCAGGCCCGCGCCCGCTCGAGCAGGCGCAGAAAGAGCGCCAGTTTCTCCGGGCGCGCCTCGTCCAGGTGGAGATCGGAGACCAGCAGCGCCGTCACGGCAGCCGGGCCCTGGACCGGCGAGACCGTTCAGGCGCCTGATCGTGCCGGTGGCCGCCGCCTCCAGGCCTTCCCGTGCTATTCACTCTCGAGCAGGGTGGCCCGCTCGATGACCACACTCTCCAGCGGGACGTCCTGGTACCCTCCCCGGCTGCCGGTGGCCTGCCCCTCGATCCGGCGCACGACCTCCATGCCCTCCACCACCCGGCCGAAGACCGCGTAACCCCAACCCTCGGGGGTCTCACCCTGATGGTCGAGGAAGGTGTTGTCGGCGGTGTTGATGAAGAACTGGGCGGTGGCGGAGTGGGGGTCGGCGGTGCGCGCCATGGCGATGGTGCCGGTCAGGTTGGACTGGCCGCCGGCCGCCTCGTTGGGGATCGGCTCGCCGGTGGGCTTGCGCTCCAGGTTCGCGGTCAGGCCACCACCCTGGATCATGAAGCCCCCGATCACCCGGTGGAAGATGGTGCCGTCGTAGAAGCCCTCGCGCACGTAACGGAGGAAGTTCTCCACCGTCTGCGGCGCCCTCTCCTCGTCCAGCTCCAGCACGACGGGGCCGTGCGTGGTCTCAAGTTTCACCCGCATGGTCACTCCTCCACCACCGCCTTCTCGATCACCACCTGCTGCCGCGGGACGTCGGCCGGGAAGGGGCCGCCGGGGCCGGTGGGCAGCTCGCGGATCCGGTCGACGGTCTCCATCCCCTCGACCACCCGGCCGAAGACGGTGTAGCCCCAGCCGCGCACCGTCTTCACCCGGAAGTCCAGGAAGGGATTGTCCACCACGTTGATGAAGAACTGGGCGGTGGCGGAATGGGGATCGGCGGTGCGTGCCATGGCGATGGTTCCGCGCTCGTTGGAGAGCCCGTTGTCGGCCTCGTTCGGGATCGGCTCATGGGTCTCCTTGAAGCGGAAATCGGTGGTGAAGCCGCCCCCCTGGATCATGAAGTCCCGGATCACCCGGTGGAAGATGGTGCCGTCGTAGAAGCCCTCGCGGACGTAGCGCAGGAAATTGGCCACCGTCTTCGGTGCCCTGTCGGGATAGAGCTCGACCACGATGTCGCCGAGGCTGGTGACCAGACGGACCCGCGGCAGGTCGGCGGCGAAGCCGAGGGAGGAGGTCAGCAGCAGGGCGGCTAGCAGCAGCAGTATCGATCTACGCATCTTCGGGAAACGGCCCCTCACGGTTTGGTGAGACAGGATTTTTACTTTACCATGCGCGCCCTTGAAGGAGCCACGGACGCCGACCGTCATGAGCGAAGTGATGATCTACAACAGCCTGACCCGGCGCAAGGAGCCGCTCAGGCCGATCGAGCCGGGCAAGGTACGCATGTACGTCTGCGGCATGACCGTGTACGACTACTGCCACATCGGCCACGCCCGGGTGATGGTGGTCTTCGACATGGTGACCCGCTACCTGCGCTGGCGCGGCTACGACGTCCACTACGTGCGCAACATCACCGACATAGACGACAAGATCATCCGCCGGGCAGCCGAGAACGGCGAGGACATCCGCACCCTCACCGATCGCTTCATCCGGGCCATGGAAGAGGACGCCGCCGCCCTTGGAGTCCTGCCGCCGGACGAGCAGCCGCGCGCCACCGAACACATCGACGAGATCATCGCCATGATCCAGGCCCTGATTGACCGGGGGCTGGCCTACGTGGGCGAGAACGGCGACGTCTATTACGACGTCAGCGCCTTCGAGGGCTACGGCAGGCTCTCCGGCAAGAACCCCGAGGAGCTGCGGGCCGGGGCCCGGGTCGAGGTGGAAGAGAGCAAGGACGACCCCCTGGACTTTGTCCTGTGGAAGCGGGCCAAGCCGGGTGAGCCGAGCTGGGACTCACCCTGGGGGCCGGGCCGCCCCGGCTGGCACATCGAGTGCTCGGCCATGTCCACCTCCTGCCTGGGCAACCACTTCGACATCCATGGCGGCGGACAGGACCTGCAGTTCCCCCATCACGAGAACGAGATCGCCCAGTCCGAAGGGGCCACCGGAGAGCCCTTCGTCAACATCTGGATGCATAACGGCTTCGTCCGGGTGGACGAGGAGAAGATGTCCAAGTCGCTGGGCAACTTCTTCACCGTGCGCGAGGTCCTGGCCCGTTATCGGCCCGAAGTGATCCGCTTCTTCATCCTCTCCAGCCACTACCGCAGTCCACTGAACTATTCCGAGGAGAACCTGGAGAACGCCCGGGGGGCGCTGGCCCGTCTCTACACCGCCCTGCGCGGCCTGCCGCGGGGCAATGGCACCCTCGAGCAGTCCTACGTGGAGCGCTTCACCGAGGCCATGGACGACGACTTCAACACCCCCGAGGCACTGGCGGTGCTGTTCGATCTGGCCCACGAGATCAACCGGGTCCGTGACCGCGACCCCGACCGCGCCGTGGTCCTGGGCGACACCCTGAGGAGCCTGGGTGGGGTGCTCGGCCTGCTGCAGGAGGATCCGGAGCAGTTCCTCAAGGAGGGAACGGCCGCAGGCGGCGGGCTGTCCAACGAGGAAATCGAGCGCCTGGTCGCCGAACGCAGCGCGGCGCGGGAGCGCAGGGACTGGGCCGAATCGGACCGGATCCGGGACCGGCTGAAGGAGGCCGGGGTGGTGCTGGAAGACGGCCCCGGCGGAACCACCTGGCGCCGCGCCTGACCATTGACGAAAACGGGGTCCCTGCGTATCATCGCCTGTCCTTGACCGGCTCATCGTCAGTCCGTCGGGGCATAGCGCAGTCTGGTAGCGCATCTGCTTTGGGAGCAGAGGGTCGGGGGTTCGAATCCCTCTGCCCCGACCATAAGGTTTGCCTGGGCCCCGGTAGCTCAACTGGATAGAGCAAGTGCCTTCTAAGCACTAGGTCGGGGGTTCGAGTCCCTCCCGGGGCGCACCCCCTAGAAAATGGGGAACGACGATACTATGGTGAGCGTAGCTCAGTTGGTAGAGCCCTGGGTTGTGATCCCGGTGGTCGTGGGTTCGAGTCCCATCGCTCACCCCATACATTGCGGGCCGTTAGCTCAATTGGTAGAGCAGCTGACTCTTAATCAGTAGGTTATAGGTTCGAGTCCTATACGGCCCACCATCTCTTCCGGGGCCTGCGTGCACGCAGGCCTTTTTTGTTTCTTCAGGGCTCAATCTTTCCTCCTGGCAGCCGATACCTCCCGTAGCGACACATTACTCACCGGGAGAGGCTGTACCATGGAAAACCTGCTCAACGAGATCCACCAGGCGATCGCGGACGAATCCCTGGTCCTGCCCACCCTGCCGGATGTCGCCATGCGGGTCCGCGAGGCGGTGGCCAGTGACGACGTGACGGCGAAGAAGCTGTCCGACATCGTGGCCCAGGACCCGGCCATGACCGCGCGCCTGCTCCAGGTGGCCAACAGCCCCCTCTACCGGGGCGCGGTCCCCTTCGAGAACCTGCAGTCGGCGATCATGCGCATGGGCTTCGGCACGGTACAGTCCCTTGTCACCAGTCTGGCGATGCAGCAGCTGTTCCAGCCCCGCAAACAGATGCTGGCGCAGATGATGCGGGAGATCTGGGAACAGAGCGTCAGCGTCGCCGCCATGGCCCGGGCCCTGGTCGCCTTCGCCCCCCGGCTCAATCCCGAGCTGGCCATGCTGGCCGGTCTTATCCACCAGATCGGGGCCCTGCCGCTGCTGATGTACGCGGAGGAACGCACCGATTCACTGGAGGAAGAGCCCTTCCGCGAGCTGGTGAGGGAACTGCACCCGCTGGTCGGCGGCCTGATCGCCCGGGCCTGGGAGCTGCCGGAGCCGGTCCAGCCGGTGCCGATGCACTATGTAGACTTCACCCGCCAGATCGATGGTGAGGCCGACTATGTCGATCTGGTGCAGGTGGCCTTCCTGCAGAATGGCGGGGAGGCCGGGGTCCCTCTGTCCGAGGTCACCGCCTACGGGCGACTGGGGCTGAACGCCGACACCGAGGAGCTCGAGGCCGAGGAGGTCCGCGAGACGGCCGAGCAGGCGAGGCAGGCGCTGGCCTGATCCGGCCAGCTCACTTGTTGACGATCTGCCAGGTACCGTCCGGCTGGCGGCAGGCGGTGCCAGTCGCCTTCTGGGTCTTGCCCTCCACCGTGATGGTCTGTTCGAAGTCCCTGCAATAGGTGCCGTCCTCCCGCTGCCAGGTGCGGGTGGGGGTGATGCTGCCCTGATTGCCGCTGTCGGGATTGACCCAGGTGGAGGTGGTTCCGGAGGGCTGGCTCTCGAGGGTCTTCTGGGCGGTGGCGTTGTTGTACTGCCGGTCCCGGCAATCGAGCGATTCGCCGATCTGGTTGCCCAGCAACCCGCCGGCGAAGACGCCCGCGCCGATGGCCACCGATTTGCCGGTCCCCTTGCCGAACTGTGAGCCGACCAGCCCGCCGATGGCGGCACCCAGCAGGGTCCCCATCACCTCGCCGCCCCCGGAGGAGCCGCCACACTCGTCATTCACCGCGTGACCGGCCTGGGCCAGAGCCAGCAATGAAAGTGCCAGGACCAGATTTCTCAACATCACTGTCGTTCTCCAGGTGACCATACAGGGTTCCCATGGATCCGGGACCCCGACGATGTTAAGTATAGGACAGCCTGGCGATGGTGGACCACGAATGGGTTATCCTGACGGGCGGAAGGGGCCGTGGCGAGGCCGGGCCCCGGTCCGGCACGGGGACACACGGCGACAACCATGGTTCCCGCCTGCGTCTGAGCGGCCATGCCCACCCCGTCACAGGAGCAGCAAGTGCAGAAGTTCTCACCCTGGAGCCTGGCCTCCGTGGCCCTCATCCTCGCCGTCAGCACCGGCTTCGGCATCCGCTACCAGTGCCCGGGCTGTTTCCTGCTCCTCCTGTCCGGTCCCTTCTCGCTCGTCGCGCTGGCCCTTGACTGGGTCCCCGGCGTCGCCAGGGTCCAGGCAGGCATGGCAGGCCTGCTGCTGTCCGGCATCGCGCTGGGGCTGCTCGCGGCGGCGATGGTGCTGGCACACCAGATGGTCCGCCATCCGGCAGCGGCCGTGGTCTCCCTCCTCGGCGGGGCGCTCTGGCTGCTGATCGCCCTCGGTGTCGTCTCCGCCCTGGCCTGAGCCGCGTTCCCGCATTGATGCAGGGGCCTCCAGCCGTTATGATGCCCCGCTTTGTTGTGCTGCAACATCAGGGTGACTCCATGAGCAACGACCTGTGCCTCGGGCTGGAAGGTTTCAGCTATCCGGATCTGCACGATCCCACACGCTTGGCGGACCTCCTGACGGCCTTCGAGCGGCGCCTCGAGGAGATCGACGAACCCCTCTACCGGCGGTACCGTGAGTGGCACGAATGTGGCGGCGAAGGCATGGCGCCGACCGAGGTCTCGCAGCTGATGCTGGAGGTGGCGCCGCACGTGGGTACCTTCGTCGCCCGCCTCTTCCGCGTGGAGGAGCTGCGGGAGGAGCAGGCCGGAGAGATCGGGGAAGTCTTCGACACCGTCTTTGCCTGCCGCAGCGAGCTGGTGGCGAAACTCAAGGCCCTGTTGCGGGGAGAGGACCCTGCTTCTTATGACCTTCAGGCCCTGGATGCGGAGATGAACCTCCTGCGCCGGGCGATCCCCGGGGCCGCCGAAGACGCGGACGAGGAGCGGGCGGTCAGCCGCGTGGGCGCGACCCTGGCCCGCCTCGCCGGCCACTACCAGGCCCTGGCCAGAGGCAAGGAGGGCGGGTTCCCGGAGGCGGAGAGGCTGCTGGCGGGGCTGCGCCAGGCCCTCGCGGGGGAGGCCGGCCTTGCCGAAGTGATTGCTCTGGAAGACCCGCTGGAATTCACCCAGGCCCTGCTGAAGCGGGCCGCCCGCTGGTTCCTCGCCGCCCGGGACCGGACGGAGTGGCGGCAGCGCGTGGCCGGCTGGGAGCTCTTCCGCCAGCCGGAGAAGCGGGACTTCGACGACCTGGTGGCACACGGTGAAGTGGAGGTCGGCCCCTATCGCGCCTGGGTCTCCCCTCCGGGAAGACATCGTCGCCGCGACGGATTTCATCTGACCGATCCCCGCTTCCCGGAGCGTAGGGTCCTGTACGAGGTGGACCACTGCATCTACTGCCACGAGCGGGATACCGACTCCTGCTCCAAGGGGATGCGCAACAAGAAGACCGGCAAGTTCCAGACCA
Organism: Gammaproteobacteria bacterium; assembly: GCA_003694425.1. Lineage (GTDB taxonomy): Bacteria > Pseudomonadota > Gammaproteobacteria > J113 > J113 > J113. The sequence goes on along the minus strand of RFJX01000012.1, from coordinate 3,937 downwards.
ATCCCCTGGGCGTGATCAACACCGGCTGCCCCCTGGGCGAGAAGATCTCGGAGATGCACCTGCTCAAGCGGCAGGGCGACAACATCGCCGCCCTGGCCACGATCATCATCGACAATCCGATGCTGCCGGGCACCGGCCACCGGATCTGCAACGACTGCATGAAGGCCTGCATCTATCAGAAGACCGAGCCGGTCAACATCCCCCAGATCGAGACCAATGTCCTGACGGATGTCCTGTTCATGCCCTGGGGCTTCGAGATCTACAGCCTGCTCACTCGCTGGAACCCGCTCAACGTGAAGCGTCCGGTGGCGCTGCCCTACAACGGCAAGAACGTGCTGGTGGTGGGGATGGGGCCGGCCGGCTACACCATGGCCCACTACCTGCTGAACGAGGGCTTCGGCGTGGTCGGCATCGACGGTCTGAAGCTGGAGCCCCTGCCGAAGGAGCTGATCGGCGACTGTGACACCCCACCGCAGCCGATCCGCGACTTCCGGGACCATTACGAGGACCTGGCGAGCCGCCGTCTCAACGGCTTCGGCGGGGTGGCCGAGTACGGCATCACCGCGCGCTGGGACAAGAACTTCCTCAAGGTGATCTACATCAACCTCCTGCGCCGGCACAGCTTCCGCGCCTACGGCGGGGTGCGCTTCGGCGGCACCATCACCATCAACGAGGCCTGGGACCTGGGCTTCGACCACATCTGCATCGCCGCCGGTGCCGGCAAGCCCACCATCATCAATCTGGAGAACAACCTGATCCGGGGGATCCGCAAGGCCTCCGATTTCCTCATGGCCCTGCAGCTCACCGGCGCCGCCAAGTACGGGAGCCTGGCCAACCTGCAGGTCCGCCTCCCCGCCGGCGTCATCGGCGGCGGTCTCACCGGCATCGACACCGCCACCGAGCTGCTCGCCTATTACCCGGTCCAGGTCGAGAAGCTGCTGCAGCGCTACGAGGCCCTCTGCCTCCATTACGGCGAGGAGCGGGTCCGGGCGATGTACGACGAGGAGGAGACGGAGATCCTCGATGAGTTCCTCGGCCACGGCCGGGCAATCCGCGCCGAGCGCAGGCGGGCCGAACAGGCCGGCGAGACACCCGATTTCCTCCCCCTGCTCAACGAATGGGGCGGGGTGACCATGTTCTACCGCAAGGGGATGAAGGACTCCCCCGCCTACCGGCAGAACCACGAGGAGATCGCCGAGGCCCTGGACGAGGGCATCCGCCTGGCCGAGGGGATGAGCCCGGTCGAGGCGCTGGCCGACGATTACGGCCACCTGCGGGCGGTGCGCTTCGACCGCATGGCGCTGGAAGACGGCCGCTGGGGCCGCACCGGCTACACCGAGGAGGTGCCGCTGCGCAGCCTCTTCATCGCCGCCGGGACCTCACCCAACACGATCTACGAGAGCGAGTTCCCCGGCACCTTCAGGATGAACGGCAAGTTCTTCCAGCGCTACGAACCGGCCTGGAGGGACGCGGAGATCGAGCTCGAACCGGTGCACGACGAGCCCCACCCCAAGATCGGCCGCCCGGCGCCCCTGACCTCCTATCAGCGGCACGGCAAGTTCATCAGCTTCTACGGGGACAACCACCCAGTCTACGCCGGCAACGTGGTCAAGGCGATGGCCAGCGCCCGTGACGGCCACCCCTATATCGTCAACCTCTTCCGCAAGGACCTGGAAGCGCTCGATCCGGCCGATCAGCCGGCACGCGAGGCGGCCCTGTGCGAACTGTTCGGCCGCCTCGACCACGAGCTGCGGGCCTCTGTGGTGGCGGTCCGGCGACTCACACCGACCATCGTCGAAGTGGTGGTGAAGGCCCCGCGGGCGGCGGAGAAGTTCTGCCCGGGGCAGTTCTACCGGGTTCAGAACTTCGAGGCCCATGCGGCGGAGTACGAAGGCACCCTGCTGGCCACCGAGGGCATCGCCCTGACCGGCGCCGAGGTGGACAAGGAGGCCGGAACCATCTCCCTCATCGCGCTGGAGATGGGGACCTCCTCCCGCCTCTGCGCCACCTGGAAGCCGGGTGACGAGGTCCTGGTGATGGGTGTCACCGGCGCCCCCACAGAGATCCCGAGCGGTCGCACCGTGATGCTGGTCGGCGGCGGGCTGGGCAATGCCGTGCTCTTCTCCATCGGCAAGGCGATGCGCGCCGCGGGCGACAAGGTGATCTACTTCGCCGGCTACAAGCTTGCCAGCGACGTGTTCAAGGTCGAGGAGATCGAGGCGGCCTCCGACCTCATCGTCTGGTCGGTCGATCCCGCCCCCGGGGTGGAGCCGATCCCGGTCACCCGGCCGCAGGACAAGAGCTTCGTGGGCAACATCGTCGAGTCGATCCTGGCCTATGCGAAGGGCGACCTGGGCGAGACCCCCATCCATCTCGACGACGTCGACCACATGGTGGTAATCGGCTCCGACCGGATGATGCAGGCGGTGAAGGAGGCCCGGCACGGAGCCCTGGCCCCCTACCTCAAACAGCGGCACGAGGCCATCGGCTCCATCAACTCCCCGATGCAGTGCATGATGAAGGGGGTGTGCGCCCAGTGTCTCTGCAAGCACGTCGACCCCGAGACCGGCGAGGAGCACTTCGTCTACTCCTGCTACAACCAGGACCAGCCCCTGGACCATGTGGACTTCCCCAACCTGCATGCCCGCCTGCGGCAGAACACGGTGCAGGAGAAGCTCTCCAACCTCTGGCTGGACTACATCTTCGACACGCAGCCGATCGACCGGATCTGAGGAGACCCCATGCTGGAGAGAGAATTCGAGCGGGTCCTCTTCGCCCTGCGCTGGCTGCTGGCCCCGCTCTATTTCGGGCTGGGCCTGGCGCTGCTCCTGCTGGCGGTCAAGTTTTTCGCCGAACTGGCCCACCTGTTCCCGCTGCTCCTGGAGCTGGAGGAGAAGTCACTCGTGCTGAGCGTGCTCTCCCTCATCGACATGGCGCTGGTGGGGGGGCTGGTGGTGATGGTGATGTTCAGCGGCTACGAGAACTTCGTCTCCCGTCTGGACACCGCCGACGCCACCGAGAAGCTGAGCTGGCTGGGGAAGCTGGACACCGGCACCATCAAGGTCAAGCTGGCCGCCGCCATCGTCGCCATCTCCGCGATCCACCTGCTGCGCGCCTTCATGAATGCCGAGCAGATCGGCAACGACAAGCTGATGTGGTACACCCTGATTCATCTGACCCTGGTGTTCTCCGCCCTGATGCTGGCGGTGGTGGACCGGATCGCCTTTGCGGCGCATCGGGACCACTGACACGTCTCAGAATCGGGCCTCGAGGGCCCGGTCGATGAACCCCCTCCAGACGCCGTCCGGCTGCCAGCCGGGCAACAGGAACCTCGACGACTCCTCCTCGTTCCAGCCCAGTATCCGCCTGTGATACAGGTACAGGAAGGCGGAGACCCTCCAGTTGAGGACGCAGTGGACCCAGAGGCAGCGTCCTTCGAGGACCCGCATGAGGTCACAGAACAGGCGCAATCGCTCCAGCGTGGGCGCCTCGAAGCTCACCGGGAGATGGAAGTAATCCATCCCCAGGGACGTGACCAGCCCACCCTCGTGCGGGAGCGCCCCTTCCGAATCGGCCAGGGCCAGATTGATGACCGCCTGCACGCCGGCAGCCGCGATCTCGTTGAACTGGTGGGCGAGCGGCTGGCCGGAAGAGTAGACCCCCGGCAGCGGGTGGAGAAAGTTGCGGATCTCGCCAAGCGCCATGCACCGCGCCTCCTGTCTTCGACAGGAGCAAGTATAGGAGAGGCGAGCCGGCCCTGTTGGGGGACAGATGGCAGAGAGGGTGGGATTACGCAGTACTTCCATGTACTCCGCCCCTTCGGGGCCGGCTTCGCCGTTCCAGCGCGCTCCCTGCGCGCTGGTCGACCCTTCTGTCAGGAACAGAAGGGGACGCAGGAACTGCGCCCGAAGGGTGCGGGCCAAGGATGGTCCGCATC
>RFJX01000113.1 GCA_003694425.1 Gammaproteobacteria bacterium | reverse complement strand
GCCCAGTACCGCGAACTGGCGGCCTTCGCCCAGTTCGCCTCCGATCTGGACGAGGCCACCCGCAAGCAGCTCGAGCGCGGCCAGCGGGTCATGGAGCTGATGAAGCAGAGGCAGTATTCCCCGCTGCCCATCGCCGACATGGCCATCAGCCTGTTCGCCGTGGACCGGGGCTACCTCGACGACGTCGAGCTGGAGCGGATCCAGGACTTCGAATCCGCGCTGCACGGCTATATGCACAGCGAGTATGGCGAGCTGATGGACCGGGTCAACGATAGCGGCGACTACGACGACGAGATCGAGGCGGCCTTCACCAAGGCGCTCGAGGACTTCAAGGCCACGCAGAGCTGGTAATCCACGGTATACACGGGTAGGCGGAAATGGCAGTCGCGAAAGAGATACGCACCAAGATCGGAAGCATCCGCAACACGCAGAAGATCACCAAGGCCATGGAGATGGTGGCGGCCAGCAAGATGCGCAAGGCCCAGGACCGGATGCGCGCGGCCCGGCCCTATGCCGAGAAGATGCGCCAGGTAGTATCCCATCTGGCCATGGCGCATGCCGAGTATCACCATCCCTTCATGGAGGTGCGGGAGGTGAAGCGTATCGGGATCGTGATTGTCTCCAGCGACCGCGGGCTGTGCGGCGGGCTCAACGCCAATCTGTTCCGCACCCTGCTCCGTTTCATGAAGGAGAAGGAAGAGCAGGGGGTCGGCATCGATCTGGTCACCATCGGCAGCAAGGCGGCCGGCTTCTTCGGCCGTTTCGGCGGCAACATTACCGGCAGTGTGACCCACCTCGGCGACACCCCGCACGTCACCGACCTCATCGGTACCATCAAGGTGATGCTGGACGCCTACAACGAGGGCGGCATCGACGAGCTCTACCTCGCCTTCAACGTCTTCGTCAACTCGATGACCCAGAGGCCCACCATCGAGCGCATGCTGCCGCTGCAGCCGGCCGAGGACGAAGAGCTCAGACACCACTGGGACTACATCTACGAGCCCGAACCCAAGCCGGTGATGGACGCGCTGCTGGAGCGCTACATTGAGTCGCTGGCCTACCAGGGGGTGGTTGAGAACATCGCCTGCGAGATGGCCGCCCGGATGGTGGCGATGAAGAGCGCCTCCGACAACGCCGGCAAGCTGATCGACGAGCTGGAGCTGATCTACAACAAGGCCCGGCAGGCGGCCATCACCCAGGAGATCTCCGAGATCGTCGGTGGTGCGGCGGCAGTCTGAGCGAGTCCGGATACGGAATTGAAACCCTGAAGAATTGGCAAGAGGAATCTGACGATGAGTGCTGGAAAGGTCGTACAAATCATCGGTGCCGTCGTGGACGTGGAGTTTCCGGTCGAATCGGTGCCCCGGATCTACGACGCCCTGAAGGTCGAAGGGCAGCCCATCACCCTGGAGGTGCAGCAGCAGCTCGGTGACGGCGTGGTGCGTTCCATTGCCCTGGGCTCCACCGACGGCCTGCGCCGCGGACTGACCGTCAACAACACCGGCGCTCCCATCAGTGTCCCGGTCGGCGAGAAGACCCTGGGCCGGATCATGAACGTCCTCGGGGAGGCGATCGACGAGAAGGGGCCGGTCGAGGCCGAGGAGAAGTGGTCGATCCATCGCCAGGCACCCAAGTTCACCGAGCTCTCTCCGGCGACCGAGCTGCTGGAGACCGGGATCAAGGTCATCGACCTCATCTGCCCCTTCGCCAAGGGCGGCAAGGTCGGTCTGTTCGGCGGCGCCGGTGTCGGCAAGACCGTCAACATGATGGAGCTGATCCGGAACATCGCCATCGAGCACAGCGGCTATTCCGTCTTCACCGGCGTCGGTGAGCGGACCCGTGAGGGCAACGACTTCTACCACGAGATGACCGAGTCCAACGTCCTCGACAAGGTCTCCCTGGTCTACGGCCAGATGAACGAGCCGCCCGGCAACCGCCTGCGCGTGGCCCTGACCGGCCTGACCCTGGCCGAGAAGTTCCGTGACGAGGGTCGTGACGTGCTGCTGTTCGTGGACAACATCTACCGCTACACCCTGGCCGGCGTGGAGGTCTCCGCGCTGCTCGGCCGCATGCCCTCGGCGGTGGGCTACCAGCCGACCCTGGCCGAGGAGATGGGCAAGCTGCAGGAGCGGATCAGCTCCACCAAGACCGGCTCCATCACCTCCATCCAGGCGGTCTACGTCCCGGCGGACGACCTCACCGACCCCTCCCCGGCGACCACCTTCGCCCACCTCGACGCCACCGTGGTGCTCTCGCGCCAGATCGCCGAGCTGGGCATCTATCCGGCGGTCGATCCGCTCGACTCCACCAGCCGTCAGCTCGACCCGCTGGTCATCGGCCAGGAGCACTACGACGTCGCCCGGGCGGTGCAGAACACCCTGCAGCGTTACAAGGAGCTGCGTGACATCATCGCCATCCTCGGCATGGACGAGCTGTCCGAAGAGGACAAGCTGGTGGTGGCCCGTGCCCGCAAGATCCAGCGCTTCCTCTCCCAGCCCTTCTTCGTCGCCGAGGTCTTCACCGGCTCTCCCGGCAAGTACGTCCCGCTCAAGGAGACCATCCGCGGCTTCAAGGGCATCGTCGAGGGCGAGTACGACGACCTCCCGGAGCAGGCCTTCTACATGGTCGGCACCATCGACGAGGCCATCGAAAAAGCCAAGAGCATGTGAGGTAAGCCCAGATCATGGCAATGACCATTCACGTCGACATCGTCAGCGCGGAAACGGAGATCTTCTCCGGGCCTGCCGAGATGGTGTTCGCGCCGGCGGTAGAGGGTGAGGTCGGCATCGCGCCCCGGCATGCCCCCCTCCTGACCCGGCTCAAGCCGGGCGAGGTCCGGATCCAGACCCCCGAGGGGGAGGAGCTCTCCTTCTACGTCTCCGGGGGCATGCTGGAGGTCCAGCCTCACGTGGTGACAGTGCTCTCCGACCTGGCCGAGCGGGCCGAGGACCTGGACGAGGCCGCCGCGCTCGAGGCCAAGCGCCGCGCCGAGGAGGCGATGAAGGACCGCAGCGCGGAGATGGACTACGCCAAGGCCCAGGCCGAGCTGGCCGAAGCGGCGGCCCAGCTGCGTGCCATCGAGCGCCTGCGCAAGCGGAGCGGGCGCTCTCACTGAGCAGGCTCGGGTCAACGGCGATCAGGAAAAGGGCCCTGCGGGGCCCTTTTTGTCTTCCGGCGCACTGCGCGCCCGGTTGCATCCGCTTCGCCATTGCCAGCACAATTCGCCCATGACCGATACCTCGCCCTTCGTCTCCCCGTGCCGGCCTGTCCGGGTCCCGCCCGTGGTCCTGCTGCTGTTGTCACTGCTGGCGGTGGGCGGGTTCACCCCGCCAGCCATGGCGGTACCGGTGGAGGGGCTCTATACCGCCGAGGTGCCGGTCGAGGAGGCTGCAGAGACCTCACGGGACGTTGCCATCCGCCGGGCGCTGGCCCAGGTCCTCACCAGGCTCACCGGGGACCCGGCGGTGGCCCGCGGCAGCGAGGCGAAGGCCCTGCTCGATCGCGCCGACGGCTTCCTGCTCGAGTTCGGCTACCGTCAGGACGAGACGGAGCCGGAGCGCCGGTGGCTGTGGGCCCGCTTCGACGGGGCGGCCGTGGAGAGGGCGCTGCGGGATGCGGGATTGCCGGTGTGGGGGCGGGACCGGCCGCAGGTGCTGGTCTGGCTCGCGCGCGACTCCGGCGGGTCGCGCGAGCTGGTCGCCCCGGGCGAGGCTGGCTGGTACGAGCTGCTGCAGCAACGGGCCGCGGTCCTCGGCATCCCGCTGCTGATCCCGCGCCTCGACGCCGGGGACCGCTCCCTCCTGACCGCCTCCGACATCCTGGCCGGCTTCGAGGAGCCGTTGCTCAGGGCCTCGGAGCGTTATCCGGCGCAGACGGTGGCGGCAATCGGAGTGGTCCAGGCCGGACCCGGACTATGGGAGGCGCGCATCCGCATCCATGACGGCGATCAGCGGGAACAGACCACGGTGCCGGCCGATTCGCCGGAGGTGGCGCTCGAGGAGGCGATGGACTGGCTGGCGGCGCGCCTCGCCTCCCATCACGCCCGGGCGGCGCGCCAGGAATACGAGGGCCGGGTCGAACTGCGGGTGAATGGCCTGCGCGACGGCCGCCAGTATGCCGAGGTGATCAACTATCTGGAGGGACTGGACGGGGTGAGCCAGGTGAGGCCGGAACGGCTCGACGGGCAGACCCTGACCCTGCTGGTGATGGTGCGCGGCGGGGTGCGGGCGCTGGCCTCGCAGATCGCCCTGGGGCGGGTCCTGCAGGCCGAGGTCAGTGGCGGGGATCCCACCCGTTATCGCTATGCCGGAGCGACCCCATGAGTGAGACCGGCAAGCTGCTGTGGCTCGCCGCCCTGCTCGCATTCGGCTGGCTCCTCTGGCTGCTGGCTCCGGTATTCAGCCCCTTCGCCCTGGGCGCGCTGCTGGCCTATCTCGGGGACCCGGCGGTCGACCGGCTGGAGGAGTTCGGCCTCTCGCGGACCCTCTCGGTGGCGCTGGTCTTCCTGCTGATGTTCCTGCTCGGAATCTGTCTCCTGCTGATCCTGATCCCCCTGCTGGAACAGCAGCTCGCCTTGTTGTTCCGCAAGATCCCGGTGGTCGTCGACTGGTTCCAGGCGACCCTCATCCCCTGGCTGCTGGATTTCACCGGCATGGAGCGCGACTGGTTCAATCTGGACCAGCTCCGTCAGAGCCTCACCACCCACTGGCAGCAGGTGGGCATGGCACTCGGCAAGCTCCTGATCCGGGCCAGCACCTCCGGTCAGGCAATCGTCTCCTGGCTGGCCTATCTGGTGCTGGTGCCGGTGGTCACCTTCTATCTGCTGCGGGACTGGGACCACCTGGTCGCCCGCATCAGGGAGCTGGTGCCCCGCCGCCACGAGCCGGTGGTGTCACGCCTGGCCCGCGAATGTCATGAGATGCTGGCGCAGTTCCTCAGGGGGCAGCTGACGGTGATGCTCATCCTCGGGGTCATCTACAGCGTGGGACTGACCCTGGCCGGGATCGACCTGGCGCTGCTGATCGGCATGCTCTCCGGACTGGTGAGCTTCGTGCCCTATCTCGGGGTCATCGTCGGCATGGTGGTGGCCGGCATCGCCGCGCTGATCCAGTATCACGACCTGCTGCACCTGGCGCTGGTCGGCCTGGTCTTCGGCATCGGTCAGGCGATCGAGGGCATGGTCCTCTCACCGCTGCTGGTGGGGGAGCGGATCGGTCTCCATCCGGTGGCGGTGATCTTTGCGGTGATGGCCGGTGGCCAGCTGTTCGGCTTCTTCGGCGTGATCGCCGCGCTGCCGGTGGCGGCCGTGTTGGTGGTGCTCCTGCGTCACCTCAGGGAGGTCTATCTCAACAGCCGGCTCTATCTGCCATGAGGGCGGAGCAACTGCTCCTGCCCTTCCGCCTGCAGGAGGGGCAGGACCGCGAGAGCTTCGTCCCCGGCCCCAACGAGCCGCTGCTCTCCCACCTCTTCGACCGGCCAGACCAGACCACCTATCTGCAGGGGCCGCCCGGCAGCGGCAAGAGCCATCTGGTGCAGGCCCTGTGCGCGGCGACCCATGCCGCCGGCGCCGCGGTGGTCTGCCTGCCCATGGGGCAGGCCCCGGAGCTGGATCCGGGGCTCTGTGAGGGACTGGAGGCGATGGCCCTGGTCTGCGTCGATGACATCGACCGCATCGCCGGAAACGTGGCCTGGGAAACGGCTCTGTTCCACCTCTACAACCGCCTGCGGGACGCCGGGCACCGCTGGGTGGCCACGGGCCGGCACCCGGTGGCGGAGGCCGGCTTCATCCTGCCCGACCTCGCCTCCCGTCTGCAGTGGGGGTGCCAGCTCCGGCTGGCGCCACTGGCCGACGAAGACCGGGCCGAGGCATTGCGGCGCCGGGCGAGCCGCCGGGGACTGGAGCTCTCGCGGGAGGTGGTGGACTATCTCCTCACCCGGCATTCGCGGGACCTGGGGAGCCTGTTCCGGCTGCTGGACCGCCTGGATTCATCCTCGCTGCGCCAGCAGCGCCGGCTCACCCTTCCCTTCGTGCGCCAGGTGCTGTCCGGACCCGAAGGCTGACCCGATACGGTCCGGACGGGTCGGGCTTCCCGCAATGGCGCCGCCAGCGTTACGTCAGGCGCGACGCCAGCTCCGCCAGGCGCCGGCCCAGCGCCCGGCAGAGGGCGCCTTCCTGATCGTCGAGGGGCCGGTCGTTGTCCGGGCCGCTGAAGTGGCTGGGCCCGTAGGGGGTGCCGCCGCCGCGGGTCTCCAGGAGTCCGGGCTCGCCATAGGGTAGCCCCGCCACCAGCATCCCGTGGTGCAGGAGCGGCAGCATCATCGAGAGCAGGGTGCTCTCCTGGCCACCGTGCAGGCTGGAGCTGGCGGTGAAGACCCCGGCCGGCTTGCCGGTCAGGGCCCCGGAGAGCCAGAGTTCGCCGGTGCCGTCGAGGAAGGCCTTCAGGGGGGCGGCCATGTTGCCGAAGCGGGTGGGGGAGCCCAGCGCCAGGGCGGCGCACCGGCGCAGGTCGTCGAGGGTCGCGTAGGGCGGCCCCTCTTCCGGAACCGGCGGGGCGGTCGCCTCGCATACCGGAGAGACCGGGGGCACCGTGCGCAACAGGGCCGTGGCCCCGTCCACCGTCTCCACCCCCCGGCAGATCTGCCGCGCCATCTCCGCCACGTGGCCGCTGCGGGAGTAGTAGAGCACCAGCACTTCGAACTCGTTCATGAATGGTTTCTCACCACGGAGGCACGGAGCCCACGGAGTTTTTCTGGTTTCCTGCTGCCCGGCTCCACAGACTAGGTGATTCCATCCCTGCCCGATACAGGTTGGTCCGAGTGATGATAGGCGACAGCCCTCTCACCACTCCGTGACCTCCGTGTCTCTGTGGTGCGTATTCACTGAAGGATCTCCAGGACCTGCTCCGGGGGACGGCCGAGGGCGGCGCGCCGGTCGTCCACCACCACGATGGGGCGTTCGATCAGGATCGGGTTCTCGACCATCGCCTCGATCAGGGCATCCTCGCTCAGCGACTCATCGGCCAGGTTCAGCTCCCGGTAGGGCGCCTCCTTCTTGCGCATCAGTTCCCGCGGCTTCATCCCGAGCAGATCGAGCAGGTGTTTCAGGGCCTTCGCGTCCGGCGGGGTCTTGAGATATTCGATGATCACGGGCTCGATGCCGCGCTCGCGCAGCAGCGCCAGGGTCTGCCTGGATTTGGAACAGCGTGGGTTATGATAGATGACGACTTGCATGGTTCGTTTGCTCCTCGAAGGCACGGCAGGGAAGGAATGGTGAGGCATATTACTGAGGCCGGAAGGCAGGGGCAAACCCGGTTCCCTCTCCTCCTGATCCTGATCCTGGTCTCCTTTCCGGGCGCACCGGCGGCCAGCGGGGCGGGGACGGAAGGGACCGGGCTCAACGAGGCGCTGGCACGGGCGCAGGCCGCGCTGGAGCCGTGCCGCAGGTACCGGTGTCTGTGGCGTGACAGCGAGGCGATCCTGGAGCGGGCCCGCGCCGCCGCCGCCGCGGGGGAGAGCGAGGAGGCGCTGCGCCTTGCCCGCCGCGCCGCCCGCCAGGGAGAGCTGGCCGAGAACCAGTACTGGCTGGAACGGGCCAAGCGCTGCCTGGAGCGCCGCGGGATCGACTGGGCGGCGACCACGCGGGGGCCGGCGGTGACGGCGATACGCGAGTACCGGGGCGCGCAGGCCTATCGCCTCGCCTGCGGGGAAGGGCGGGGCGCCGACGCCCCGGTGTCGCCGTGAGGGCGCTACGTTTCCTGCTGCGGGTCTGGCGCCGCTTCGTGGCCGATCACGGCCTGCGCACGGCCGCCGCGCTGGCCTATACCACGCTGCTCTCGCTGGTGCCGCTGCTGGCCGTGGTGCTCTCCATCTTCTCCGCCTTCCCCACCTTCCAGCAGCTCAACGACCGGTTGCAGGAGCTGCTGTTCCAGACCTTCGTGCCGGGCACCTCCGAGGTCATCGTCGGCTACCTGCGGGAGTTCTCCGCCAAGGCGGCCAGCCTGAGCGCCATGGGCCTGGCCTTCCTGCTCTTCACCGCCCTCTCCCTGATGTCCACCATCGACAGCACCCTCAACCAGATCTGGCGGGTAGAGGAACAGCGCCCGGCCTGGCTGCGCTTCGTCATCTACTGGACGGTGCTGACCCTGGGACCGTTGCTGGTCGGCCTGGGACTGGCGGCCACCACCTACCTGTTGTCCCTGCCGGCGCTGGCCGGGCTCGACGGCTCGACGGAGCTGCGTCCGCGCCTCCTGTCGATGCTGCCCTGGCTGCTGGAGGCCGCGGCCTTCATTCTGCTCTACGCCCTGG
>RFJX01000001.1 GCA_003694425.1 Gammaproteobacteria bacterium | reverse complement strand
GCTCAGCTCCCGCACCGAGCCGATCCCGTGGCGATCCAGGTACTCCAGGATCCCCCGGTTGATCTCCGGCAGGATCAGCGGGTCGTAGAACAGGGCCGTTCCCACCCCCACCGCGGCGGCGCCGGCGATCAGGAACTCGATGGCGTCCTCGGCACTGGCGACCCCGCCCTGGCCGATGATCGGGATGCCGTGCGCCCTGGCCACCTGATGGACCTGGTGGACCCTGAGCAGGGCGATCGGCTTGATCGCCGGTCCCGAGAGGCCGCCCTGGTTGTTGCCGATCACCGGGCGGCGGGTCTCGATGTCCACGGCCATCCCCATCAGGGTGTTGATCACGGCGAAGGCGTCGGTGCCGGCCTCGATGCAGCGGCGGGCGTTTTCCGCGATGTCGGTCTGGTTGGGCGAGAGCTTGGTGATGAGCGGCTTGGAGGTGGCCCGCCGGCAGACCTCCACCACCCGGGCCGACATGTCCGGGTCGTTGCCGAAGGCGACCCCGCCCTCCTTGACGTTGGGGCAGGAGATGTTGATCTCGATGGCGTCGATGGGCGAGTCGTCGAACAGCCGGGTCACCGCCTCGTACTCCTCCACCGTGGAGCCGGAGACGTTGGCGATGAAGCGCGTCTCGGTGAAATCCAGGGCCGGCAGGATCTCCTCGATCACCCGGCGGGTTCCGGGGTTCTGCAGGCCGATGGCGTTGAGCATCCCGGCCGGCGTCTCGTACACCCGGTGCGGCGGGTTGCCCAGGCGCGGCTCCAGGGTGGTCCCCTTCAGGCAGACGGCGCCCGCATCACGGTTGGAGAAGCCCGCCACCCGGGTGTACTCTTCCCCGAAACCGACGCAGCCGGAGAGCAGGACCAGGGGCGTGGCGAAATGGAGGCCGCAGAAATCCAGCGCCAGCCGTTCGTCCCACTCCCCTTCCCTCTGTGCCTCACGCCTCACGCCTCACCCCTGACTGAATCATGTTTCACGTCGTCCTCTACCAGCCCGAGATCCCGCCCAACACCGGCAACGTCATCCGCCTGTGCGCCAACACCGGCTGCAGTCTGCACCTGATCGAGCCGCTGGGCTTCGAGCTGGAGGACCGGCGCCTGCGCCGGGCCGGGCTGGACTACCACGAATGGGCCACGGTGCGCTGCCACGCCGGTCTGGAGGACTTCATGCGGCATGTCGGGCCCGCGCGCCTGTTCGCCTTCTCCACCTCGGGAGGGCGCCATTATACCGACCCCGCCTGGCAACCGGGGGATGCCCTCCTGTTCGGTCCGGAGACCCGCGGCCTGCCGCGGAGGGTGCTCGACACCCTGGGCCCGGAACGGGTGGTGCGGATCCCGATGCGTCCCGGGGTGCGCAGCCTGAACCTCTCCAATGCGGTGGCGGTGGCGGTCTATGAGGCGTGGCGCCAGCAGGGGTTTGGTCTGGCGGGTCGCTGATCCCGGAACGACGGCGGTGCCACCGCCCTTGGTGGGCAGGGGCAGGGTCTGGTGGACCTCCCTGTGACCGTGAGCGGCAGGGATGCCGCGATCGAGCCTCCAGGGAAGGATTCACGGCGTGTCACAGGGAGGTCCACCAGACCCTGGTCAACGCCAGAAGGGGAATTCACTGCGCGTTGCTCACCGTCGCCAGGATGGTGTGGTGGAGATAGTCGGGCTCGCCGACATTGCCGCGGCTGGCGTCCACCGTCAGGGAGTAGACCGAATAGGGCCCGGTGGCGCCCTCGATGATGCCGGCCTGCTCGCTGCAGACCACCCGGATCACGAATCCGTCGAGGACTCCGCCCGCGATGACGAAGGAGGTACCGGCGGGATTGCCGCAGTTCAGCGTGGCGGGAGAATTGAGGGCCTGCCAGATCGCCCATTCCACCCCGCCCTGGGCCGCGGACCTGGCCCTGGCCGCCATGATGGAGAGGGTGGAGACCTGGCGGCTGGTGGCGGCGATATTGGCCAGGGTCAGCGCCAGCGCCGCCAGGACCACGATCAGGAAGATCGCGGCCACCAGGGTGAAGCCCCGCGCCCGCTCGCGTCTCACGGCACGTTGGGGACGTGTACCTGCTGCAGCAGACGCACGCTCTCCCCCTCCTCGGTCAGGGTGAGCTGGAGGGTGACCAGTCCGGCCCGGGTGGCGGTGCCGGGGGCATAGCTGAAGGTGCAGGCGCTCACCCCGTCCACCAGCAGGTGGCTGGTGCCCGGCGGGCTCTGTGACTGGACCGCGGTGATGGGGTATCCGGATACCCGGCGCACCTGACCGGAGCCCGGGTCGCAGACGAAGGCGACCGGCGTGTCCACGATGTAGAAGCGCTGGCCCGGTGACTCGAAGGGGAAGGACCAGCCGGGCAGGTCACCGGAGTTGTCGAAGTTGGCCCGCAGCGGGGGACCCTTGTCCATGAAGGCCACGGCGGCGATGTTGTCGCCGGACCAGGCATCCGCTCCCGGCTGGCCGGTGTTGTAGATCACCAGGCAGTCCACCGTCCCGTCGAGGCAGTCGGCCTGTCTGCTCCCGCCACCGATCACCTGGTCCGGCGAGGGCATCCCCCCGAGCACGTCGAAGCCATCGGCCGCGGCATTGAAATCGATGGGGTCACCCGGCACCGGACCCGGGTCCGCCTCGCGCCGGTAGCGCCCGCCGCTCAGGGTGCGCAGGAATTCCACCGTCCTGCCGGAGACATGGACCCGCACGCTGTTGGGCAGAGCCAGACGCAGCTCCTTCTCCATCCTGGCCAGCGCCGTCTCCGCCCGCGTCACCAGCCGCGACCGCCGGCTGGTGTCCAGGAATCCCTCGATCGGCTGGACCAGGAAGCTGACGGCGAAGGCCCCGAGGATCCCGAGCAGGGTGATGACGACGACCAGCTCCACGAGGGTGAAGCCGGGAGCAGTCATCAGTCGTGAGTTGTCAGTGGTCAGATGCAAACCCATCATCACGGCACTCTCGATCAATGGCCCCATCCAGCATGCTGACTGCTGACAACTGATAACTGATAACTGACGACTCCCCTACCATCAATTGTTCACCCTCCACCCCGACACCGTCACCGCGTCCATGCCGGCGCGGCCGACCGTCACGTCGATCCGGGCGCTGCGGCCGGCGTCGGCCTGGAGGCCGCCCAGATCGATGCCGCTGTCCAGCACCCGGACCGAGACGGTGTAGGACTCGAGCCCCGGGAGGGGCTGGTCGAACTGGTTGCGGGCGCCATTGTCCACCAGGCCATCGTAGTCGCAGATGTCGTCGTAGGTGGACCGGGTCTCGGCGCCGCCGATGGGGCCGCCGCAGCCACCGGCGCAGACCGAAGTGGTGCACTCTACCGGGCAGCCGGTGGCGGGGTCGCCGTCGGGATCGTAGGAGGGGTCGCAGAAGCTGCTTCGCGAGACCTCCTCCAGATAGGCCCGGGCGATGGCGCTGGCCTGTTCCTGCACCATCGGGTCGGCACTGCGTCCGATCGAGGTGGCCATGAAGGTGAGGATCGCCAGCAGGGCGATGGCGAAGATGGTGATCGAGACGACCAGCTCGACGAGGGTGACGCCGCGCTGCGGAGTTCTCGGCTTTCGGCTGTCGGCTGTTGGCAAATGAAAGCCGGGTACCGATGGCCGACAGCCGAAAGCCGAAAGCCGTTTACTCCACATGCCCATAACCCGTTTCCGCTTCCACCCGGATGGTCTTCGCGCCGATGGCGATGGTCACCGGCGCGGTGAGGATGCTGCCGAGAGACCCGCCCGCCCCGCGCGGACGCCCTATTGGATCGTAGTAGAACAGGGCGCTGCCCACACTCACTCCTTCCGGTGGCGCCTCCCGGAAGGGCTCGGTGCTGCCTGGCCGGTTCACCGGGACCAGGGTGGCGCCGGAGGCGGCCTTGCAGTCGGCCGTTCCGTAACGCTCCAGGCGGTAGCCCCCCGCATCGAAGCGGACCCGGATGTCGCAGCCGGAGGCCATGGCCAGGCGCTGGGCGTAGTTGACCGCCGAGAGGGCGGCCTGGAGATAGCCCGTCTCGCTGTAGGTCGAGGCGGAGAAGAAGCGCGGCACCAGCAGCGCCGCGAGGATGGCGATGATCACCAGTACCGC
>RFJX01000112.1 GCA_003694425.1 Gammaproteobacteria bacterium | reverse complement strand
TTCTCCCGGTACTCCTCCAGGCGGCCCGTCAGTGCCGGTCTGCGGGCCGGGGGCAGCGGCGGGGTCCTGGCAGGGCGGCCGTTGACACTGACCGCCACCACCAGATCGGTGGCGTCATTGAAGGTGGGCGGGACCGGAACGGGATTGACCAGACCGCCATCCACCAGGCTCATGCCGCGGTACTCGTGCGGGGTGAAGATGGTGGGGATGGCGATGGATGCACGGATGGCGTCGAACAGCGGTCCCCGGTTGAACCAGACCTCCCGCTGGCTGTCGAGGTCGGTGGCCACCGCGGTAAAAGGCAGCGGCAGCGTCTCGATGTCGGCGTCGCCGATCATCTCCTTCAGGACCCGGATGATCCGTTCGCCCTTGAACAGGCCGCGCTGATCGAAGGACAGATCCAGAAGCCGCATGACATCGGTCTGCTCCAGGGCGCAGACCCAGTCCCGGTAGGTCTCGAGCCGGCCCATGGCGTAGATGCCGCCGATCAGGGCGCCCATGGAGGTGCCGGAGACGGCCGCTATCTCGTAACCGGACTCCTCCAGGACCTCGATGACCCCGATGTGGGCCAGCCCACGGGCGCCGCCGGCGCCCAGGACCAGGGTGATCCTGTCACCTCCCCCTCTTTCCCTGTCCTGCGACGGCGCCATGCCCGCTGGTCCGCTGGGGTGTCGTGGGTGGATGTGGCAGCCCCGCCATCACGCGGGGACGGGCCACCCCCGCCGGCAGCCCGGCGGGGGTGGTGCCGGGGTGGCCGCTTACTGGGTGCTGAGCCACTTGGCGATGGCGGCCATCTCCTCGTCGCTCACCCCGGCGACGATCCCCTTCATCATGGCCGACTGGCCGTTGGCGCGGGCGCCACTCTTGATGTCCTTCATCTGCTGCAGCAGGTAGGCCTCGTTCTGGCCGGCGATCTTGGGGAAATTGGGGGCGATGGGCTTGGTCCCGCCCTCACCGTGGCAGGAGACGCAGCCCTTGCTCTTGTAGAGCTCGGCACCGTCGGCCGCCAGGGCAGTGGTGCCGATCCCGAGGCCGAGGCCGAGGATTGCGACGGAAAGGACCTTCTTCATGGTGGGTACCTCCTCTTGTTGGGGTTCAGAAGCCGTAACGAATCGAGAAATGGACATTGCTGTTGTCCTCGAGCTGACCGAAGAAAGTGTACACCTTCGCGCCGCCCATCAGGTTGGCCCCCGCCTCGATGGTGAAATGGTCATCGACCTTGTAGGCCACCCGTGGCCGCAGGTAGTAATCCCGATCGGAGGGAGAGAGGTAGGCGAACAGGGACCAGCTCAGGTTCTGGTCATGGGTCAGCAGGGTGAGCCGCAGGGTGACGAGATGACGGGTCTCGTCGGCGGCGGGCAGGCCCGTCGGCAGGGTACGCAGATAGGCGTCGTGATCCAGCATATGCTCCGCATAATACTGGATCCCGCCGGTGAAGTCCGGCGCCAGCTCCTGCTCGTAGCCGACCAGGAAACGAAGCTCGCCGTTGCGCACCAGGGGGTCGTCGCCGGTGCGGTCGTCGCGGGAGTCGTACCAGCCGAACTCGGCGCTGACCAGGCCCTTGCCCACGGGGCCGCGCAGGCTCGCCCCGTATACCGAGAGGGGCGGGAAGGTGGCAAGGCCGGTGGCGGCATCGGACCCGGCCGGACTCTTCCAGAAGCCGGAGTAGGCGTAGAGGGCGGCCTCCCAGGGGCCGAAGTTGCGGTACAGGCGCAGCGCCCACTCCTCGTCCCGCAGGAGGGTGTCGGGGGTAAGGGGGCGGACCACGGCGTCGCGCCCGGCGATCCGCCCGAGTGTCGGGGCGAAGTAGGAGAGGCGACGCCCGTCGATGAAGCGGTCGGGATCGAACTGCGGGGTCCAGACCAGGTCGAGATTCGCCCACCGCGAATAGAGGGAGAGCTTCAGGGCGTCCGAGGGGGCCTTGAGGTACTCCACGTCCCGCCCGATGAAGAAGGCGTTCCAGTCCTTGGGGAAGAGGTCGTTGATGAACAGCAGATCGCCCACTCCCCAGGTGAGGATCTGGCGCCCCGCCTTGAGGTCCATGAAGCCGGTCAGGGGCAGGGCGATGCTCGCCTCGCGCAGGTCCAGGAAACCGCGCCCCTCGTTCAGTTCCAGGCGCTGGGTCTGCGGGACGTTGTCGTAGAGCAGATCGGTGGTGAGCCGGAGGGTGGCGCGGGCGAGGTACGCCTCCCACTCCAGCTGGAAGCGGGTCTCGTTCAGGGAGATCCCGCGCTCGGTGGCGTCGCCCACCACCCGGTGGCCGGCCCGCTGTTCGAGGAAGCCGCTGACCGACCCGCCCGGCAGGCCCGCCGCTTCTTCCCCCTCCGTCTCTGGGGCGATCGCCTCGCCACCCTCCAGCCCGGCCGGCAGGACGGGGCCTTCATCAGCGCCCTCCGTCGGCGCGGTGCCGGGTGAGAGCCCTCCGGGCAGCGCCGGTTCCCCGGTAGTCTCCGTGGCGGCGGGACCGTCCAGGCCGCCGGGAAGCGGCGGCTCCGCCACCGCCTCCCCGCCGCTCTCCTGGAACGGGTCCAGGCCGGCGGGCAATGCCGGCTCCCCGGCCAGGGCCGGAGCGCCGAGGCTGGCGATCAGGAGGGCGTGGCAGGCGCGCGCGGGCCGGATCACCGCAGATATTTCCTCGGCGCCCGGCGCAGGTAGCGCTCGGTGAAGATCTCTTCCGGCAGGCCGATGTCGTAGCGCACGTCGGTGTATTCCATCACGGTCCTGCTGCCGGCCTTCAGGCTCTCCATCTGGGCGCGCACCACGGTCGGATAGCCCTGGATGGTCTTCACCTCCAGGGCCTTCGCCACCCGGTACTTCTCGCCGTTTTTGTCGTAGTACTCGACCTGGACCGGAATGAAGCTCTGCTTGTGGATGTAGGCCAGGTAATAGCTGAACTCCACCGACGCCGGGTCCTTCGGGGTGTTCTTCAGGACGTAGTAGTTGTTCGTGGTCTTCACCAGCTCGTGGTCGTCCTCGTCGATGTCGCGGCCGGAGACGTCCTCGTAGTAGAAGTCGGAGCCGACGAAGCTGGTGCGCTTGTCGGTGGCGGCGATGCGCTTGACCAGGTCCAGCGCCGGCAGGTAGAGCCAGCGGTCGTCGTCCCGGTCCAGGTGCTTCCAGACCATGAAGACCATCTTGTTGACGTCGGCCGGGCGGTGGAAGTAGACGTAGAACTTCTGTTCGCCGCGATAGGCGCCACCGGCCAGGTCGTCGCTGTCCGGGGTGTCGCGGCGCAGGATGGTCATCTCCCTTTCACGCTTGCGTCCCTGGCTGTCGGTGATGGTCATGTGGACCTTCGCCCGGCCATCCTTGCCCTGGTAGTAGGCCATGAGGTTGGCCCGGTTGACGATCTCGTCCACGCCCGGCGCCTGCGCCCATGCGGCGGTGGAGCCGAGCCACAGCAGGGAGAAGAGAAGGGGAAGCGTCCGTTTCATGACTGGGTTCCTCCGGTTGCGGGAAACAGGAATCGTTGCAGCAGCGTCAGCAGCGCCGGGAGCACGACGAGGGTGATCACCCCGGCGCTGAGGATGATGGCGGCGATGAAGATCCCCACCGTCTGGTAGGGGACCAGCGGCGCCGCCAGCAGGGGCAGGAAGCCGGCGCCGAGGATGATGGCGTTGCGGGCGATGGCCCGGGCCGGCTCGCCGAACACCTCGTCCACCGCGGCCATCCACGTGCCGGCCCGGGCCACGGCCATGCGCGAGCGGGCCAGGAAGTGGATGGCATAGTCCACCGCCAGTCCCAGGCTGAGAGCGGAGAGCACCGCCACCGGCATGTCGTAGTCCTTGCCGATGATGCCGATGATGCCATAGATGAGCCCGATGGTGACGGTCAGCGGGACCATCGAGAGTATCCCGGTCAGTGGCGAACGGAAGAGGAATACCATCATCACCAGCACCACCAGGAAGGAGCCGAGGAAGGAGCGCGCCATGCCCCACACCATCTTGTTCTGCCAGACGACGTTGATGTAGGTGAGGCCGAACCAGTGGTGTTCAAGTCCCTGCGGGGGCGGGTTGTCGCGGAAATAGTCCTCCACCTGGCGCACCACGGCCTCCATGTCCCGGTTGTCGCCGCTCTTGAGCTGGAGCCAGATCACGCTCTTGCGGTAGTCCGGGGTGACGAAGTGCCACAGGTCCTGGGGACGGTGGCTGTTCTGGAAGGTGAGCAGGGTCTGGGCCACCGCCTGCGGGGTGTCGGGGATCCGGAATTCCTTTTCCGCGCCGAGGAGCAGCTCCCGGTGCACCGTCCTGACCAGGTCGGGCAGCGAGTTGGCCTTGCCCACCAGGGGGCCGCTGGTGAGGTGTGACTGCAACCCCGCCATCCAGCGCAGTACCTGCGGTTGCTTGAAAACCTCACCGCGCTGGCGCTCGGCAGCCAGCAGGGTGAGGGCCTCCTGCCAGGCGTCGTAGAGGGCGTCATCCTCCGTGGAATCGGCCTGCCGGTTGCCCCACTCGCTCAGTGCATCCAGCAGTTTGTCCTTGTCTCGTACCTTGCCGCGCAGCTCCAGCAGGTGGTCGCGCAGGGCCCCGTAGGGGACCGCGCCGGTTTCATCGGCCTGCTCCATGGCGGCGCGCAGGCGCCCCTCCAGGCCGGTCAGCCAGGAATCGAAATCCTCCTCCTTCTCCGGCGCGGAGAGTTCGAGGTAGGCCATGTAGGTACCGCCGAAGTGGCGGTTGAGAACCCGGTCCGCCACCCGGATGGGGTGGTCGGCCCGGAACCACTTG
This sequence comes from Gammaproteobacteria bacterium, assembly GCA_003694425.1. Lineage (GTDB taxonomy): Bacteria > Pseudomonadota > Gammaproteobacteria > J113 > J113 > J113. Next base: position 10,690 of record RFJX01000112.1, on the reverse strand, counting down.
ATCGGGTTGTCGTTGATCCGGATCTGCGTGATCCCCCACACCGCCACCACGGCGATGAGCAGGGTGGCGACCAGCACCACCCCGGGGTTGCGTACGACCCGGTGGCCCATCGCGGGAAGGGCGCGGGCCAGCAGACCACTCTCCTTCTGCTCCCCGCCGGCACCGTGGCCGTAGCCTTCGAGCTTCTCCTCCGGGATGAACATGACGAAGGCGGGGATGAAGGTGACGGTCCAGAGCCAGGCCAGCAACACGCCGATGGCGACGAAGACCCCGAAGACCTGGACCGGGGGGATGGGGGTGAGGGCCAGCGAGGCGAAGCCGGCGACGGTGGTCAGCGAGGTGAAGAGCATCGGGGCGTAGAGGGTGTGCATCACCTCCGAGATCGCCTTGCGCCGATCCCGGTAGCGGGGATAGCGGTCGTAGAACTCGGAGAGGATGTGGACCGCGTCCAGCACCGCGATGGGCATGATGAAGATCGGGATCATCGAGCTCATGATGTGGATGGTCTTGCCACTGACGATCAGCAGCGCCATGGTCGATAGGGCACAGACCATGGCCACGATCATGGGGGAGGCGACCAGGTCCAGGCGCTTGAAGAACCACCACAGGAGCAGGAAGATGACCAGCATCGCCAGCGGCGCGGAGATGGCCATCTGCATGAACATCTCCACCCCGAAGGTGTCCTCGGCCACCGGCAGGCCGGTGATGTGGACCTGATCACCTGCCATCTCCCAGTCCCGCGTGAACCCGAGGATCTCCTTGCGCACCCGCCAGGAGAGGTCCTTGCGCGAGAGCGGCAGATAGAGGGCGATCGCCCTTCCGTCGGAGGAGACCATGGTGTCCTTCAGGAAGGGCAGGCGCAGGGCCTTGTCACGGATCGCCCGCGCCTGCTCACGGGTCTTCGGTGGCTCCGGCATCAGCCAGGAGAAGCGGACCGAGCCTAGCCCACCCTGCTCGATGTTGTCCACCGTCGAGGGCGCGATGAGGTCCGCCTCGATCACCCCCTCGACCCGCTCCGGGGCTTCCACAGAGGGCCAGCGCAGGGTCCTGATGAACTCCGTGAGCCGGTAGATCCGCTGCAACGAGGCGGGGTTGAAGACACCGTCCGGGTCCCTTTCGTTCGCGATCCCGACCACCACGATGTCGTGCAGGGAGAACTCCTTCTTGGCGGCATTGTGGAACAGGCGTACCGGCTCCTCCGGCGAGAGCATGTTCTCCGGATCGGTATCGATCCGGATCGAATGCAGCATCGGAAAGCGCTCCGGCCAGATGCTCGGCAGCGCCGCCATCGCCACCAGCAGGAGGGTGGTGAAGGCCATCAGGGCCGTGATCAGCCTGGGGTGGTCCAGGGAGTAGTCGATTATCCGGGTCTTCAGCGCCATTTTTTCATTCTGCTCCTGTAAGGCGTTCAATTTCGGCCATTGGCTTGACATAATATTAGCTTGGACTAATATTAGATTCAACTAATATGAAAATCGAGCAGATGCAGGAAAACGCCCAGGCCGCGTCCCGGCTGCTCAAGTCCCTGGCCAACCCGCACCGGTTGATGATCCTGTGCCACCTGGTCAGGGGCGAGCATGCGGTAGGCGAGCTGGAGGAACTGGTAGGGCTGGGGCAGTCGGCGCTCTCCCAGCACCTTGCGCGGCTGCGCGAGGAGGGGATCGTGAGCTGCCGCCGGGAGGCGCAGAAGGTCTACTACTCGCTCAAGGACGACAAGGCCGCGAGCGTCCTCCAGGCGCTCTACGGGCTCTACTGCAGCAACGGAGGGGATTGAACGACCCTCGGCGAAGGGTCACGGGTGGGAAGACAAGAGAGGAGGATCAATGGCACACATCATCATCATGGGAGCCGGGATCGGCGGGGTTTCGATGGCCTACGAACTCAGGGCTGCATTGCCAAAACAGCACCGTATCACCGTGGTTTCTGACAGCCCGACCTTCCACTTCGTCCCCTCCAACCCCTGGGTGGCGGTCAACTGGCGCAAGCCCGATGCCATCAAGGTGCCGTTGAAGGAGTGTCTGGGCCGCAAGGGGATCGAATTCTCGGCCGCAGGGGTGAAGCGCGTACACCCGGCCGACAACCGCCTCGAGCTCGGTGACGGTGGCGAACTCCGCTATGACTATCTGGTGATCGCCACCGGCCCCCGCCTCGCCTTCGAGGAGATTGAGGGGCTGGGTCCGATCCAGGGGCACACCGAATCGATCTGCCACGTCGATCACGCAGTCAGGGCGGCGGAAAAATGGCAGCGCTTCGTGGACGAACCCGGTCCGATGGTCGTGGGGGCGGCGCAGCTCGCCTCCTGTTTCGGCCCGGCCTACGAATACGCCTTCATCGCCGATGCCGACCTGCGCAAGCGGCGCATCCGGGACCGGGTGCCGATGACCTTCGTCACCTCCGAGCCCTATATCGGCCATCTCGGACTGGCCGGCGTCGGGAATTCCAAGGGGGTGCTGGAAGACGCCCTGCGCGAGCGTCACATCAACTGGATCACCAACGCCCGGATCGACCGGGTCGAGGAGGGCCGGATGCACGTCACCGAGCTCGACGAGGAGGGCAACGAGAAGAAGAGGCACGAGCTGCCCTTCAGCTATTCGATGGTGCTCCCGGCCTTCACCGGGGTCGATGCGGTCTGTGGGATCGAGGGGCTGGTCAATCCGCGCGGCTTCGTACTCATCGACCAGCATCAGCGCAATCCCGCCTTCCCCAATATCTACGCGGTCGGGGTCTGCGTCGCGATCCCGCCGATCGAGCCGACCCCGGTCCCGGTGGGTGTGCCGAAGACCGGCTACATGATCGAGTCGATGGTCTGCGCCACGGTCAACAACCTCCAGGCAGAGCTGGAGGGGCGGGAACCCCACCATGTGCCGACCTGGAGCGCGGTCTGCCTGGCCGATCTGGGGGATACGGGTGTGGCCTTCGTCGCCATTCCCCAGATCCCTCCGCGCAACGTCACCTGGACCCGCCAGGGCAAATGGGTCCACCTGGCCAAGATCGGCTTCGAGAAATACTTCCTGCGCAAGGTGAAGAAAGGTTCCACCGATCCGATCTACGAGCGCAGCATCCTCAAGATGCTGGGGATCGAGAAAATCAAGATGTGCAAGACGGACTGAAGAAAGAGAGAGGTCTTAAGGATGAACATCGATCGCATGGTATTCGCGTTCGCCGGCAGCATGATCCTGCTCAGTCTGCTGCTGTCCCAGATCCATTCCATCTACTGGCTCTGGTTCACCGCCTTCATCGGCGCCAACATGCTCCAGGCCGCCTTCACCGGCTTCTGTCCGCTGGCCAGGATCCTCAAGGCCACCGGACTGAGGCCGGGCCCGGCCTTCCAGTAGGGCCGCTACCACTTCCTCCCTCCTTTTGCGGGCCTTCCGGCCCGCTTTTTTTGTCTGCGCGTGCATGACTGTTGACTGACAGGGCGGTATTCCGGCCGTACCTTGTATTCCCGTGAACCATTACCTAAACTGCATACGCAACCGTATGGTTGATGTTGCGGTACCAGAGGATCCTGAACATATGAACCCGATCTTCCGGATACAGCCGGGATCTGTTGTACCCTTCTCCGGGAGGGGGTGGGCGGTCGGCTCCGGGACAGGGTCAGACTCCGGCACCCTGCCAGCACCGGAGTGTAGCGTCTCCTTCCTCTTTCGGGATCCGGCTGTGCCTGCCCGCGCAGGCGTCCCACCAGTCACTGCGCTACGGATGGCCTCCGCATGATGCAAAGGGACTTGTCCGGACACGGGGTAGACTCATGAGATCACTCCTCTTCATCCCTCTCCTGCTGGCGGTCTCACTGCTGTGCGGATGTGAGGCCCCACTGGATGTTTCTGCCGTGGAGATGAGCAAGGAAGACCCGGTCCGGCGGACCGATTTCTTCCAGGATGTCCAGGTCAGCGGCGACGCCGTGGTGGTGGTGGGCCGGGGCGGGGTCCTGCTCCATTCCGGCGACGGCGGGAGGCAGTGGCAGCGTCAGAGACTCGAGGGCTTTCCCTCCTTCATCGACGTGACCGCCTGCCCCGATGGCACCTTCGTCGCCCTCGATACCATGGCCGGGGTCTGGATCGGCACGAACGGGGGCGCGAACTGGGAGCGGCGCCAGATCGACACCGAAGAGACCATGCAGGCGGTCGGCTGCGGACCGGACAACCGGTTGTGGGCGGTGGGAAGCTTCACCACCATCGCCAGCAGTGATGACCTGGGCCGGAACTGGCAGGTCCGGTCACTCGACGAGGATGCCATCCTCAACGGGATCCAGATCTTCGATGCCGACAACCTGCTCATCGTTGGTGAGTTCGGAACCCTGCTGCGGTCGTCCGATGGCGGGCAGAGCTGGAACCGGGATGCCGAAATCCCCGGCCACTTCTATCCTCAGGACCTGTATTTCAGCGACCGGGAACATGGCTGGGTCGTGGGTCTGGCCGGCTCGGTGCTCCGGACGGAGGATGGCGGGCGGAGCTGGAAGCAGGAGCGAACGGGGACCCGCGCCACCCTCTACGGCATCCATCCGGTGGGCAGCGAGCTCTACGTGGTCGGACGGGAAGGGGTGATCCTGAGGCGGGAAGGGGAGCAGTGGACCCCTGTCGATTACGGCGGCAAGGTCCGGCTCTACATCGTCGGACTCTATCCGGCCGACGAGCACGAATTCTTCGTGGTGGGACAGAACGGCTATCTGGCCAGGATCCTGCCAAGGAGCAACAGCGTCGCCGTGATCGGCGGGGACTTCCGGGGAGGCTGAGGCAGTGGATACGGAGAAGTTCTTTTACCGCTTCGGAAATCTGCTGTTCGATTACCGGAAGCTGGTCCTTTCCGTGATCTTTCTGGTTACGGCCTTCTTTGCCTGGCAGATCCCCGCCGTCAAGATGCTCTCCGATTTCGCGGATCTGCTGCCGCAGGAGCACCCCTACATCGTCCTCCACAACAGCATCCGGGATACCTTCGGCGGGGCCAACATCGTCACCCTGGCGGTGGCGGTGGAGGAGGGTGACATCTTCACCGAGGAGACCCTGGGGCGTATCCACCGCATCACCCAGGCCCTGGACAGCGTCGACAACATCAACCACAACCTGGTCACCAGCCTCACCCACCGCAATACCCGCAAGATCTACATGACCCAGGACGGGTCGGTCACCTCCGAGTCCTACTACGACCCCCACCACGGCAACCACCAGGCCTCCGGAGGCGGTGGTGATGCACCCACCATCGGCCGCTATACGGAGGAAGAACTCGAAGCCATGCGCAGCGACGTCCTGGCCAATCCCCAGGTCTATGGCGTGCTGGTCTCGCCCGATCTCAAGGCGGCCCTGATCAAGGGCACCCTCAACGAAGGACAGCTGGACTACGGGAAGGTCTTCGACCAGATCCAGCAGATCCGCCAGCGCGAGGCGGCGCCCGGGGTGAAGATCTACGCCACCGGCCATCCGGTGCTGGTCGGCTGGGTCGATTCCTACAGCGTCCAGATCATGGAGATCTTCCTCTACACGCTGCTCATCGTCCTGGTCATCCTGATCGTCTATACCCGGCGCTTCTACGGTGTCCTGCTGCCCCTGTTCGGGATGGTGGTGACGAGCGTCTGGGGCGTCGGCTTCATGGGGGTCATGGACTACAATCTGGACCCCCTGCTGCTGGTCGTGCCCTTCCTCATCTCCGCGCGGGCGCTGTCACACGGGATCCAGAAGGTGGAGCGCTACTTCTTCGAGCTCAGCCGCACCCACGACCGGATCCCGGCCTCGCGCAACACCTTCAACGCCCTCTTCCGCCCCGGCGCCCTGGCCATCATCTGTGATGCCGCCGCCCTGTTCCTCATCGGGCTCGGCTCGGTCCCCATCAACGACAAGATGGCGGTCTATGCCTCCTTCTGGGCGCTGAGCATGCTGGTCACGGTGCTCATCATGGTGCCGATGCTCCTCGCCCTCCTGCCGACCCCGAGGAGCACCGCGATAAAGCACACATTAGTCCGCAATCTGTTCCCGAAGCTGGCGGAGCTGACCGGTACCCCGACACGTTCGAAAGTCATGCTGCTGATCGGCTTCGGGATCATGGTTACCGGGGCCATCATGGGTACCAAGGTCCAGGTCGGCGAACAGGAACCAGGCTCCCCGCTGCTCTATCGTGATCACGACTTCAACGTCTCCTCGGCCGAGATCAACCGGCTCTTCCCCGGGTCCGAGGAGATGTTCATCATCGCCCGCACCGACGAGAAGGGGGGGATCAAGCGGCCCGAGGTGGTCAAGGCGCTGGAGGACTTCCAGTCCTACATGATGCTGGATCAGACCCTCGGGGGCGTGAAGGGCCTGCCCAACCTGATAACCACGGTCAACCAGCTCACCCGCAACGACGACCCGCGCTGGGCCGTGGTGCCGAACCGCGAGTCCGAAGTGGGAGGACTGATGTACATGTACATGATGTCGGCCCCCATCCCCAACGCCCTCCAGCAATATGTCGATACCGACAACCGGCTGGCCAACATGGTCTTCTACTACAAGGACCACACGGGGCAGACCATCCGCCGGGCGATCCACATGGCCAAGGAGTGGACGGCCCAGGTGGGGAGCCGGATCGAGGGCCTGCACATCGACCTGGCCGGCGGGCCGGTGGGGGTGACCGCGGGCATCAACGAGGAGGTATACAAGACCCATCAGGTGGTGATACCCACGGTGCTGGCGCTGGTCCTGGCCATCACCATGATGTTCTACCGCTCTTTCCATGCCGGTTTCATGATGTTGATCTCCATGGGTTTCGCGACCACCCTGAGCTATGCCTGCATGTATCTGCTGGGGATGGGCCTCAACGTCAACACCGTTCCCATGATCGCGGTGGGCATCGGACTGGGGGTGGACTACTCCATCTACATGATGGACCGGATCCGCGAAGAGATGGAGATCGTGGGCGACCTCCAGGAGGCCATCCGCCGGGCCGTGGCGACTACCGGGGTGGCCATCACCTTCACGGCCACCACCCTCATCGGCGGCATCATCATGTGGGTGCTGATCTCCGATCTGCGTTTCCAGGCCGACTCCGCCCGCCTCCTGATCATCATGCTGGTGCTGAACGCCTGCGCGGCCATCTTCCTCATCCCTGCCTGGGTGGACATCCTCAAGCCGCGATTCATCACCCGGGCGGCCCGGGGCTCGCGGGCGGCAGCGTCCGTGCCGCTGGAGTCGGAACCGATATGACGCCCGGCGAGGCCCGCTGAATCCCCATGAGCCATCCAGCCGCATTGCGAGAGGAGAGGGGCCGCAGCCCCTGGGCGAGGATGGCAGTGGCGTCCGGGAGCTGCCTTCCCGGGAAGGGGGTGAAGTGATGGAGTACCGGGAACTCCCCGTCGCTCGCGCCAGGGGGGCGATCCTCGCCCACAGCGTTCCGGTGGAAGAGGGGGTGTTGCGCAAGGGTACGGTACTGGACGAGGCGGCCATGGAGGCCCTGATCCGGGCGGGCGCGACGAGAGTGACGGTGGCCATCCCCGGTGAGGATGATGTCGGCGAGGACCAGGCCGCAACCACCGTGGCCGAAGTCCTGTCGGGAGCCGGAGTGACCCTGGACCGGGCGCGTACCGGGCGCTGCAATCTCAGGGCCTCGCACCGCGGGTTGCTGACTTTGGACCGGGAGCGACTGGAGGCGGTCAACCTGGTGCACGAGGCGCTCACCGTCGCCACCCTGCCACCCTTCCGGGTGGTCTCCCGGGATGAGCTCGTGGCCACCATCAAGGTCATTCCCTATGCGGTGCCCGGAAAGATGGTGGTCGACTGCGTGGCCGCCGCAGGGCCGGGAGGGCTGGTCCGGGTGCTCCCCTTCACCGGGCTGAAGGCGGGGCTCATCCAGACCTCGCTCGGACGGCCCAGGCAGGCCCTGCAGGACAAGACCTCGAAGGTCTTCTCCCGGCGCCTGGCCCGCCTCGAAGGGCGGCTGGTGAAGGAGATCCGCTGCGACCACGAATCCGGACAGGTCAGCCGGGCCATCCTGCACCTGATCGATGACGGGGTCGACCTGATCGTCGTCTCGGGCGCCTCCGCCGTGGTGGATCGCCGGGACGTGGTGCCCATGGCGGTGACGCGCACGGGAGGAGAGATCCTGCACTTCGGCATGCCGGTGGACCCGGGCAACCTGCTCCTGCTGGCCCGTTGCGAAGGCGTCCATGTGCTGGGAATGCCCGGCTGCGCCCGGTCGCCGAAATACAACGGCTTCGACATGGTGCTGGAGCGGCTCGCCGCAGGCCTGAATGTCACCTCCCGGGAGATCATGCGCATGGGGATCGGCGGTCTGCTGGGCGAGATACCCGAACGCCCGCAACATCGTGCCGGCGGGGACGAGCGGATGGTCCGCAGGGCACGCAGCGTTACCGCCATCGTCCTCGCGGCCGGTCGGTCAAGACGCATGGGAGCGGCGAACAAGCTGCTGCTCGAGGTCGCTGGCCGGCCGATGGTCGAGCAGGTGGTGCGCGCCCTGGAGACACCCTTCATCGACCGCATCCTGGTCGTCACCGGTCATCAGCAGCGGCAGATCGAGGCCGCGCTCAAACACCATCAGGTGGAGTTCGTCCACAATCCGCGCTACCGGGAAGGGCTCAGTACCTCTCTCATCGCGGGGGTCTCCCAGGTGGACGACAACGCCGAGGCGGTACTCGTCTGCCTGGGAGACATGCCCCGCCTCTCGAGGGAATCGGTGGAGCGGCTGGTCGCCGCCTTCGACCCGGACAGCGGGCGCGAGATCTGCGTGCCGGTCTACCAGGGCAAACGCGGGAACCCGGTACTCTGGTCCCGGCGTTTCCTCGACGAGATGCTGCTCCTGGACGGCGACGCCGGGGCCAGGCGGCTCCTCTACCGTCATGATGATGCGGTGACCGAAGTCGAGATGCCCGATGCCGGTGTGCTCCAGGACTTCGATACCCCCGGTTCCCTCGAGTCGCCCGTCGCGGAGGAGCTGATCCAGCCATGAGCGGGAGATCCGGTGAGGGAGGCGAGGTCCTGAGCCTGGAAGAGGCCATTCGCGACGCCATCCTCCCGGTCGACGTGGAGCAGCGGGACGAGGGCAGCTTCCGGCACTTCCGCTGTCTGCGCCATCCCCTGCCCACCGGGCTCCTGGTCTACGACATCACCATCGATCCGGTGGTGATCAGCCGCAAGTCCCTGCACATCGCCGATAACGAGAACGAGGATTTCTTCCTCACCTCCCTGGTCCGGGGGCGGGTCGTGATCGACCAGCAGTCGCAACGTTACGAGCTGATGCCCGGTGATCTGGCGCTGATGGCGGGCGGCCTGCCCTATACCGTCGATTACCGTGAGCCGAGCCGGAGGATCGTCGTCCGCATCCCGCACCCGATCTTCCGCGAGCGGCTGGTCAGCGCCCACCACGACCTGGTGATCGGCAAGCTGCCCGCAGAGGGGATCGGACTGGTGGTCAGTGACCTGATGAAGGTGGTGGCCACCGAAGCGCGGGGGCTGCCCATCACCGATCAGTACACCCTGGGCCAGAGCCTCCTGGAACTCACCGCATCCCTGACCCGCGCGGCGCTGAAGCAGCGGGAGCTGAAGGAGGATGTGCGTCATCCGGGCCTGCTCAACCGCATCTTCGCCTATCTGGAAGAGCACTACATGGACCCCGGCCTCAATCCGAAGCTCATCGCCCAGGCCAATGGCATCTCCATCCGCTACCTGCACGCCCTGTTCCGGGAGTCGGGGACCACCGTGTTGCGCTGGGTGTGGGAACGCCGGCTTCGGGCGGCCCGTAACGACCTGCTCGACCCCACGCAGCGGCACCTGCGGATCAGCGAGATCGCCTTCCGGCAGGGGTTCAACGACACCGCCCACTTCAGCCGGGCCTTCCGCAACCGCTTCGGGATCTCCCCCTCGGAGCTGCGGCGTCGCGCCACTTCCGGCGTCCGGAGACCGGGGGGCGGCAGCGGTGGCTGACAAGCACTCCCAGTCAAGTTTTCGGGCCTTGGAGGACAAGAATCCATGGCGGGAGGTGTCTAGCATGGCTTGCGAGAGACGTAGCGACCACCGGGCCTGCGGCCCATCGGCAGGGGCCGGATCGACGCGATGACCGCCCGAGGGACCCGTCACCGGAGTCCCGGACATGCCCGGCCACGAGAGATTGAACGGGATCGTATCTGCTTACAGTAATGGAGGGATCATCAGATGAACGCGAACGGGAATCCGAAGGTAGGAGTGATTTTCAAGTCCTATGAGCCGCTCGACGCGATGGAGCGGTATGCGAGGCAGACGGAGAAGTACAATCTGGACGGGGGCTTCTGGATTGCCGAGGCCTATCACTGGTTCCGCAAATACGGACTGGAGTCCCGTGGCTGTTTCACCACCCTCGCGGCGGTCTCCATGGTCACCAGTGAAATTCCGATCGGCCTGGGCATCACCTCTCCCTACATCCGCCACCCGACCGTCCTCGCTTCCGAGGCGGGCGCGGTCGACGAGCTCTCCGGCGGCCGCTTCATCATGGGCATCGGCGTCGGCAAGGTCGGGATCGAATACCTCGAATACGACACCGACGTGATGAAGCCGGTCCCGGTGCATCACGAGGCGATGGAGATCATGCGCAAGGTGTTCAGCGGCGAGGCCTTCGAGTACAAGGGCAGGTTCTTCGAGTCCAGCATGCCGGCCTATGACCGCAAGGGCGCCGGGCTGCGCACCGACATACCCATCTACGTGGGCGCAACCGGGCCCTACATGCAGCGCCTGAG
>RFJX01000111.1 GCA_003694425.1 Gammaproteobacteria bacterium | reverse complement strand
CTTCCAGGGCGTGCCGTTCAATCATGTCACGCGCCCATTCATAGTCGGTACGGTCGGCGAGGACGAACTTGAGCTGGTCCTGCGCCCGCAGCTGATCCAGGTTCTCCAGCCGGTTGCGGCCGGACTCGCCCGATCCGGGTGCCTTGAGGTCCATCACCACCGTCACCCGGGGATCGAGCCCGCCGAGCTCCAGCGCCCCGCTGGTCTCGAGCGAGACCTGGTGGCCGGCGTCGCAGAGCCTGGTGAGGAGAGCCCGGCAGGCGGGCTGGGCGAGTGGCTCACCGCCGGTGACGGTCACATGGCTGCAGCCGAAGGACTCCACCTGCGCAAGGACCGCCTCGAGCCCCATCCATTCTCCACCGGTGAAGGCGTAGGCCGTGTCGCACCAGCGACAGCGCAGGGGACAGCCGGTAAGGCGGACAAAGGCGGTGGGCAGGCCGGACGTGACCGACTCCCCCTGCAGCGAATGGAAGATCTCGGTGACGCGCAGACGCTCGCCGCGCCCGGTGGTACCCGTCCTCATCCGGGGTCAGGGCTGTCTGGCGGCGATCTTCGCCAGACGCTCGCTCGCCTGGCGCGAGACCGCGCTGCCGACATACTGGTCCCGCACCTGCTCCAGGATGGCCCGGGCCTTCTCGGTCTTGCCCAGCTCGTCGAGGCAGATGCCGATCTTGAGCATGGCGTGCGGGACCTTGGCACTCTGGGGATATTCACGCACCAGCCGGTCGAACTCGTCCAGGGCCTTCTGGTACTCGTGCTGGACGAAGTAGGCCTGGGCAAGCCAGTACTGGGCGTTGTCCGCATATTCCCCCCGCGGGTAGCTGGAGAGGAACTCACGGAAGGCAGTGATGGCCTTTTCGTAGCGCCCTGCCTTGAGCAGGGTGAAGGCTTCGCGATAGGCGAGTTTCTCCTTCTCCGGGTCCGTGGCCTGCCCGCCGCCGGCAGGAGGCGGCGGCGGAGCCTTACTGGCCTGCGTAGGCTGGGGGATGCCGCCCCCGGACCCCGGGCCGCGGCCCCGCTCTCGATCCGCTGCAGCCGCCCGTCCAGGTCCAGGTAGAGCTCCCGCTGGCGCTTGCCCTGCTGCTCGAGGATGTGGTTCAGGCGCTCGATCTCCCCCTGCAGGCGTTGCTGTTCGGCCTGGAGCCGGTCGACGCGCTCCATCAGCTCCAGCAGCCCCTGACTCTGCACCAGGCGCTCGACCTTCGACAGGCGCTGCTCCAGGGCCTTGATCCTGAGTGTGGCGAGGTCTTCGACCGGCGCCCCCTCCTTCTCCGCAGCCAGCGCCACGGGCGCGGTGGCCAGGAGGGTGGCGAGGGTGATCACTGCGGGGCGGTTTGCCATCAGTAGCGGATCTCGACCCGCCGGTTGAGGGCCCAGGCCTCTTCGTCATGTCCCTCGGCGACCGGGCGCTCCTCGCCGTAGCTGACGACCCGGATCTGCCCGGCCGAGGCGCCCAGCAGCACCAGCTGGCGCCGGACCGCGTTGGCCCGGCGCTCTCCCAGGGCGAGGTTGTATTCCCGGGAGCCCCGCTCGTCGGTGTGCCCCTCCAGGGTGACGATGGTCTCGGGGTGGGCGGCCAGATAGGCGGCATGGGCCTCGACCACCGGCCGGTACTCCGCCTTGATCTCGCTGCTGTCGAAATCGAAGTAGATCACCCGGTTGGCGAGCGGACTGTCCGGGTTGTCCAGTTCGTCGCCCCTCAGACCGGCCGATTCGCTGACCCCGTGGGTCTCCGCGGCGGCGGCGGCACTCTCCGCCTCACCGGGAACGCCGGCCGCGGAACTGCCCTCGACGACCTCCGCCGGCTGTCCTTCACCGCCACCTCCAAGGGTCGGCATGTTCTCGCAGCCGGCCAGCAGCAACAGCGGGAAAAGCAACAGGATCAAGTGTCTCATCGGTTCACTCCTCGTCTCACAGGGCGCGGATCCGCCCAGCCTGATGGTCCGACCTCATGGTCTGCGGAAGGGGCCCCATGCCGGCTCCCGCACCTCTCCCTCCTGCAGCCCGAGCCGCTTGCGCACCCGGCCGTCGGCCGACACTGCGGCCAGTTCGCTGCCCCCGGTGCCACCGGTGGCATAGATGATCATGCTGCCATTGGGGGCGTAGCTCGGCGATTCGTCGAGCGGCCCGTCCGTCAGCGTGGTCAGCTCGCCGCTCTCCAGGTCGAGCACGGCGATCTGGTAGCCGCGGGGTCCGCCGTGGACCATGGCCAGGTGCCGGCCATCGGGCGCGTAGCGGGGACGGGCATTGTAACCGCCCTTGAAGCTGACCCGCTGGGGGCGGCCGCCGAGGGCATCCACCTTGTAGATCTGGGGACTGCCACCGCGGTCGGAGGTGAACGCGAGGGTATGGCCGTCGGGTGACCAGGCTGGCTCGGTATCGATGGCCGGATTGCTGGTCATGCGCTGCAGGCGGCCGCTGTCCAGGTTGAGCAGATAGATGTCGGGGTTGCCGTCCTTGGAGAGGGTCATGGCGAGGTAGCGGCCGTCGGGGGAGAAGGCGGGGGCACTGTTGAGGCCAGGGTAGTCCGCCAGCTTGCGGCGCTGGCCGCTGCGCAGCTCCTGCAGATAGATGGCCGACTTGCGGCCCTCGAAGGAGACATAGGCGATCTTCTCGCCATCCGGTGTCCAGGCGGGGGAGAGCAGCGGCTCCGGAGACTCCACCAGGACCCGGTCGTTGGCCCCGTCGGAATCGGCGATCTTGAGCATGTGACGCTTCTGCCCCCCGGCGTCCCTGATCACCTCGACATAGGCGATGCGGGTGGAGAAGGCACCGCGCTCGCCGGTCAGCTTCTCGTAGACCATGTCGCTGATCCGGTGCGCGGCCAGGCGCAGATCCCCGCGGCCGGCATGGACCCGGTAGCCGAGGAGCTGGCTGCCCTTGTAGACGTCGACCAGGCGGAACTGGACCTCGTAACCGCCGGTAGGGCTGTCCTCGATGCGTCCGATCAGGAGGTTCTCCATCCCCAGCAGGCGCCAGTCGGCAAAATTGATCGCCTCGAAGTCATGGGGACGGGCCGGGAGGTCCTCCACCGCCATCGGGGCGAAGCGACCGGTACCGGCCAGGTCGCTCATCACCACCTCGGCCAGCTCCAGGGGCAGGGGACCGCTGGGCGGCGCGGCGAAGGGGACGATGGCGATCGGCAGGGCGCTCTCCACCCCCTGGGTGATGCGGACGGTGAGCACCGCATGGGCGGGTGCCGTGGCCAGCATCAGCAGGAACAGCAGCCAGACCCTGATTCTCGCTTCCACCTCGACTCAGCCTCCGGGTTCGAAAACGAATTCAACTTCCCGCATCTGGGCGAACAGGCGCGGGTCCTCCGGCACCGGCAACGGCGAGGCCTTCTGCACCGCCCGCTGGGCCTGGCGATCGAAGGCATCGTTCCCGCTGGAGCGTACCACCTCGACCGAGGTCACTTCACCTCCGGGGATCATGCTGATGCGGAGGGTGCATGACAACCCCTTCTCCAGGTCGGGATAGATGAACGCCTGTTCCACCGCCCGCTTGATCCGGGCCAGATGCTGGGCGATGACGCGCTGGTCACGGGCCCGCTGTTCGGCCTCCCTTTCCCGCTGTTCCTCCGCCTCCAGCTCCGAGAGCAGGGCCTCCTTGCGGCGCTGTTCCTCGGCCCTGCGCCTCTCCTCCTCCAGCCGCTTCTTCTCCTCTTCGGCCCGGCGCTTCTCCTCCTCGATCCGCTTCCTCTCCTCTTCGGCCAGGCGCTTCTCCTCCTCGATCCGCCTCTTCTCTTCTTCGGCCTTGCGCTTCTCCTCCTCGATCCGCTTCTTCTCCTCTTCGGCCTTGCGCTTCTCCTCCTCCAGCCGCTTCTTTTCCTCTTCGGCCTGGCGCTTCTCCTCCTCCAGCCGCTTCTTCTCCTCTTCGGCCTTGCGCTTCTCCTCTTCGGCGCGACGCTTCTCTTCCAGCTCCTTCTGTTTCTGGGCCTCGAGCCGCCGCCTTTCCTCCTCGGCCTTGCGTTTCTCCTGTTCGATCCGCGCCTTCTCCTCCAGTTCCCTCTTCCTGGCCTGTTCCAGGCGTTCCTTCTCCTCCAGCGCCTTCTTCTTCTCCTCCTCCAGCCGCCTCTTCTCTTCCAGCAGCCGGCGCCTGTCCGCTTCGGCCTGCGTGCGCTGCCGTTCCAGCCTCTCCTTCTCCCGGGCCAGGCGCTTCAGTCGCTCCTCCTCCTGGCGGCGCTTCTGTTCCGCCTCCCGGGCCTTGCGTTCGGCCTCCTGCTGCTGTTTCAGTTTCGCCCGGTCCCGTGCCTTGAGACGCTCGATCTCGGCCTGCACCAGCTTCTCGTCCACCGCCTTCGCCTGGACGATCTTCGGTGCGGCCTCGGGTTGCACCGGCTCCGGCACGTCCAGCCGCGCGCTCAGGATCAGCCAGGCGATGAGGGCGCCGTGCAGCCCGAGAGAGAGCAGCCAGGCTTTCAGATTGTCCCACCGGTCCGGCTTCAAGGCTCAGCTTCCCGTCTCCGGTGGCTCGGTCATCAGGCCCACGCCCGGCACACCAGCGGCCTGCAACAGCGCCATCAGCTCCACCACGCTGCCGTAGGGCACGCGGGCGTCGCCGTTCACCATCACCGGGGTTTCCGGCTTGTACTTCAGCAGCGCCCGGATCCTGGTCACCAGGGTGTCGCGGTCGATCGGTTTGCCCCGTCCCTCGCCGAAATCGAGGTAGTAGTTCCCCTCCCGATCCACCGAGACCACCACCGGCTCACTCCTGGTCGGCGGCATCACCTCGGACGGGACCTTCGGCAGCTCCACCTTCACTCCCTGGGTGAGCAGGGGCGCGGTGATCATGAAGATCACCAGGAGCACCAGCATGACGTCGATGTAGGGGACGACATTGATCTCCCCCATCAGTTTCCTGCGGCGCCTGATCGGGTTCATCGGCTCGGCACGCTGACGTGGACCTGCCGGTGGAGGATCGAGGAGAATTCCTCGAGGAAGGCCTCGTACCGGTTGTACAGTCGATCGGTGTCACTGCTGAAGTGGTTGTAGCCGATCACCGCCGGAATGGCGGCGAACAGGCCCATGGCGGTGGCGACAAGGGCCTCGGATATCCCGGGGGCCACCATCGCCAGGGTGGCCTGATGGACATTGCCCAGGGCCTGGAAGGAGTTCATGATGCCCCAGACGGTGCCGAACAGGCCGATGTAGGGGCTGGTGGAGCCGACCGTGGCCAGCAGCGGCAGTCCGTGCTCCAGGTCGTCCATCTCCCGGCTCAGCACCACGCGCATGGCCCGCTGGGCCCCCTCCACCACGGCCATCGGTTCGATCCCGCTCTGCTTGCGCAGGCGCACGAACTCCCGGAAGCCGGCCTCGAAGATCCGCTCCATGCCGCTGTGTTCGCCCCGCTGCTTGTTGAGGCGGGCATAGAACTGGGTCAGGTCCTGGGATGACCAGAAGCGGTCCTCGAACTCCTCCGCCGCCTCGCGCGCCCGTCTCAGCAGGCTCCGTTTCCTGAAGATCACCACCCACGAATAGACCGATGCGGCCAGCAGGACGAGCATGATGGCCTTTACCACCAGGCTGGCGTGGGTCACGAGAGACATGATTGAAAGTTCAGGGGACATCGTCCAGCTCCCTACGTATCGCTTGGGGTATGGCACGGGGCCGGAAATCCCCGCTCCCGACACAGACCACCGATACCCGCGCCCGGCACAGCTCGGTGCCATCGTCCCGGCGCCGGATGCGCTGGTCGAATTCCAGACTGGCCCGGCCGAGGCGCGCTATGGAGGCGGTTACCGCCAGCCGCTCGTTGAAACGGGCCGGGACCAGATAGTCGATCTCCAGCCGGCGCACCGCGAACAGCACCCCCTCCTCGACCGCGAGCCGGTCCTGTTCGAAACCGAGGCTCCGCAGCCACTCGGTACGTGACCGCTCCAGAAAGCGCAGGTAGGAGGCATGATAGACCACGCCGCCGGCGTCGGTGTCCTCGTAGTAGACCCGGACGGGCCAGACGAATTCCACCGGTGGGTTCAATCCCCCTCTCCTTCACCGAACAGGGGGGGCTGGGGCGAGGCCTGCGGCGCCCTGAGGCCGAAGTGGCGCCAGGCGGTTGCGGTCGCCACCCGTCCGCGGGGCGTGCGCTGCAGGAACCCCTGCTGGATCAGGAAGGGCTCGAGCACATCCTCGATGGTGTCCCGCTCCTCGCCGATGGCGGCGGCCAGATTGTCCACCCCGACCGGCCCGCCGTCGAATTTCTCGATGATGGTCAGCAACAGCTTGCGGTCCATCATGTCGAAACCGTTGGCGTCCACGTCCAGCATGTCCAGGGCCGCCGCCGCCACCGCGGCGGTGACCCGTCCCTGCGCCCGCACCTGGGCGTAGTCCCGCACCCGCCGCAACAGCCGGTTGGCGATCCGGGGCGTGCCGCGGGCGCGCCGGGCCAGCTCCCGGGCCCCCTCGGGGTCCACCGGCACCTCCAGGATCCCGGCCGAACGGGTGACGATGGTGGCCAGCTCCTCGGGGTCGTAGAACTCCAGGCGCTGGACGATCCCGAAGCGGTCCCGCAGGGGTGAGGTGAGCAGGCCGGCGCGGGTGGTGGCGCCGACCAGGGTGAACCGGGGCAGGTCCAGCTTGATCGAGCGGGCCGCCGGGCCCTCACCGATCATGATGTCCAGCTGGTAGTCCTCCATCGCCGGATAGAGGACCTCTTCCACCACCGGCGAGAGGCGGTGGATCTCGTCGATGAAGAGCACGTCGCCGGGCTCCAGGTTGGTCAGCAGCGCCGCCAGGTCGCCGGGACGCTCCAGCACCGGCCCGGAGGTCTGGCGCAGGTTCACCTGCATCTCGTTGGCGATGATGTGCGCCAGGGTGGTCTTGCCCAGTCCGGGCGGCCCGAAGATGAGGACATGGTCCAGGGCCTCCCCCCTTCCGCGGGCCGCGTCGATGAAGATCCCGAGCTGCTCGCGCACCGCCCGCTGGCCGATGTACTCCTCCAGCCGCCGGGGACGGATGGCGTTCTCGATCGCCGCATCCTCTTCACCTGCCCCGGGATTGATGATCGGATTCGGTTCCATCGGCTTCATGGGGAGTCGTCCTATTGCACCACGGAGGCACGGAGATCACGGGGAAGAAAATCAGTGGTTCCGTGAATCTCCATGGATGGCTCGCTCAGGGCCGAGACAGGGGTCGCGGCCAGGTTGAACACGACCTCTTCGGTGAGCGTCCTGAAATTTCTTGTCACTCCGTGCGCTCCGTGTCTCCGTGGTGAGTACAACGCCATCATCGGACCATCGCCTTAAGGGCCAGGCGGATGATGGTCTCGCTGTCCAGGCCATCGGTGTCCAGGGCGCGGACCTGGCGGCTCGCCTCCTGTGGCTTGTAGCCCAGGGCGATCAGCGCGCTGACGGCGTCGGCCACCGGATCCGGGGCGGGGCCGTCGGCGCCGCCCGCCAGGGTTGCGCCTGCACCCGGGACCTCACCGAGGCGGTCGCGCATCTCCACGATCAGCCGCTCGGCAGTCTTCTTCCCGATCCCCGGCAGGCTGGTGAGGCGGGCCACGTCGCCCTCCTGGATGCACAGCGCGAACTCGTCAGCGGTCATGCCCGAGAGCACCGCGAGCGCCATCTTGGCCCCGACGCCACTCACCTTCAGCAGGTCGCGGAACAGGCCACGTTCCGCCTCACTGGCGAAGCCGTAGAGCAGGTGGGCGTCGTCGCGTACCTGCAGGTGGGTGTGGAGCACCACCTCCTCGCCCGTGCCGGGCAGGTGATAGAAGGTGGACATCGGGGCCTCGACCTCGTAGCCGACCCCGGCGCACTCCAGCAGCAGCCAGGGCGGGCGCTTCTCCAGCAGGACACCGCGCAGCCGCCCGATCACCGCAACCGCCCCCGCCGCACGGCGAGCCCGCCGGCCCCGGCGATCCGGCCCAGCCCTTCGCGGGTGTGGGCGTGGCACAGGGCCACCGCCAGGGCATCCGCGGCATCGGCCTGCAGCTCGCCGCGGTGTCCCAGGAGCACCGCCACCATGTGCTGGACCTGGGTCTTGTCGGCGCGTCCCCGCCCGACCACCGCCTGCTTGATCGAGGCCGGGCTGTATTCGGCCGGGGTCAGTCCGCAGGCGACACAGGCCACCACGGCGGCACCCCGCGCCTGGCCGAGCTTGAGGGCGGAATCGGGATTGCGATGCATGAAGACCTGTTCTATGGCCGCCTCCTCCGGCGCGTACCGCTCGATCACCTCCCGCAGGCCGAGGAAGATCCGCTCCAGCCGCTGCGGCATCTCCGCGGCCCCGGTCTCGATGCAGCCGCAGGCCACCTCCCGGCTGCCCGAGGTCGAACTGTCGATGAGGCCGTAGCCGGTGATCCGGGAACCGGGATCGATGCCGAGGATGCGGATGGGGGCGGCCGGATTCACTCGCTCAGCCGACCGCGGCCAGCACCTCGTCGGAGATCTCGGCGTTGGTGTAGACCTTCTGGACATCGTCCAGGTCTTCCAGCATGTCGAGCAGCCGGATCATCTTCTCCGCCTGCTCGGGATCCAGCGTGGTGGTGTTTTCCGCCCGCATCGTCACCTCCGCATTCTCCGGCTCGAAGCCGGCCGCCTTCAGGCCGTCGACGACCCGGCCGAACTCCTCCGGTGTGGTCAGCACGTCGATGCTGCCATCCTCGTTGGTGATCACGTCCTCGGCGCCCGCCTCCAGCGCCGCCTCCATCAGGGCATCCTCATCCACCCCGGCAGCAAAGCTGATCACCCCGCACTTGGTGAACTGGTAGGCCACCGAGCCGTCGGTGCCCAGATTGCCACCGAACTTGCTGAAGGCGTGCCGCACCTCCGCGACGGTACGGTTGCGGTTGTCGGTCATGCAGTCGACCATCACCGCCACGCCGCCCGGGCCGTAGCCCTCGTAACGCACCTCCTCCAGATTGTCGCCCTCGCCCACCCCGGCTCCGCGTTCGACGGCACGCTGGATGGTGTCCTTGGGCATGTTGTTGGAGAGGGCCTCGTCGATGGCTGCCCGCAGGCGCGGATTGGCGGCCGGATCCGGCCCGCCCAGCCGCGAGGCGACGGTGATCTCGCGGATCAGCTTGGTGAAGATCTTGCCGCGCTTGGCGTCCTGGCGGCTCTTCTTGTGGCGGATATTGGCCCATTTGCTGTGTCCAGCCATCTCTCTGACTCACCTGTTTGCCAAATTGGGAAAGTTTAACACCGGCGATGCGTCTGCCGGTATTCCGCCGCCTCACTGCGGCAGGAAGCGGCCAAAGCGCAGGAATTCGATACACATCCGGGCACACCGTGGTGACCAGAGCAGGCCCAGATGGCTGGCGCGGACCATCACGTGTCCGCTGGCGCCGGGCAGATGGGTCTCCTCCAGGCTGACGGCCCCGTCGTTCGGCTGCGGCAGCTCGCAAATCAGCCGCCCCAATCCCAGCGGCAGGGTGCCGGCGATGATGCCAAGCTCGCGGCTGGCCGGCCAGGGTGGCAGATCGCCCAGCAGTCCCTGCCGGATGCTCGCTCCGAGCAGCCAGCGCCCGGGCCGGCGGCGGGCGAGTTCCCGGGCCACGCAGGAGCCCTGGTGCGGGGTCCCGAGGGTGACCGCCCGGCCGGGTGGCAGCTGCGGACGGTCATGGTACAGGTGCCGCAACACCAGCCCGCCGAGGCTGTGGGCCACGAAGTGGACCCTCTCCTCCCCCAGTTCCTGAACCAGCCGGGCGAGGCGCCCGGCCACCTCCGGAGGTGACATCCGCCGGCTGGGATAGTGGAACCGCAGGGTCCGGTATCCGGCCCGCTCCAGCCGCCGGCGCAGCAGGAACATCTCGTGGCCGGTGAAGAAGAGTCCGTGCAGGCAGATGACCAGGGGAGGCGCGCTCACCGTCTGTCCCGGCAGGCAACGGGCGCTTCGACATCCCCGAAGTGCCCCGTGGACATCGGCTCAGGCGTCGTTGTTGCCGTAGACCACCTGGCGCCGGCTGGCGGCGAAATCCAGCAGGCGCCTGATCGAACGGTAGGCGCGCCGGCCCAGCTCCGGGTCCAGGGTCACTTCGCCGAAACCGGTCTCCAGGCAGGCGGCCAGCTTGCGCAGGCCGTTCATCGCCATCCACGGACAGTGGGCGCAGCTCACGCAGGTGGCGCCCTTCCCGGCCGTGGGGGCCTCCATCAGGATCTTGTCCGGTGCCGCCTCGCGCATCTTGTGGAAGATGCCGGCATCGGTGGCGACGATGAAGCGGCGTGCATCCATCTCCTGCACCGCCCTGATGAGGCCGGTGGTGGAGCCGACGTAGTCGGCCTGGGCCACGACCGCGGCGGGAGATTCGGGATGGACCAGCACCCTGGCGTCCGGATACTTGCGCCGCAGCTTCTCCAGCTCGTCGCCCCTGAAGGCCTCGTGGACCACACAGGCCCCGTCCCAGAGCAGGACGTCGGCGCCGGTCTGGTCGCGGACCCAGGAGCCGAGGTGCTTGTCCGGCGCCCAGAGGATCTTCTCGCCCTGCTCGTGCAGGTGACGGACCAGCTCCAGGGCGATCCCGGAGGTGGCTACCCAGTCGGCGCGCGCCTTCACCTCGGCGCTGGTGTTGGCATAGACCACCACCGTCCGGTCGGGGTGCTGGTCGCAGAAGGCGCTGAACTCGTCGGCCGGGCAGCCCAGATCGAGCGAACACTCGGCCGCCAGGTCCGGCATCAGTACCCGCTTCTCGGGATTGAGGATCTTGGCCGTCTCGCCCATGAAGCGCACCCCGCATACCACCAGGGTCTGCGCCTCGTGCTCGTGTCCGAAGCGGGCCATGTCCAGTGAATCGGAGACGTGGCCGCCGGTCTCGTCGGCCAGTCGCTGGAGCTCCGGATCGGTGTAGTAGTGGGCCACCAGTACCGCCTTCTGCCGGGCCAGCAGCTCCCTGATCCGCGCCCGCAGCTCCTCGCGCTCGGCCTCCTCCAGAACCTCCGGCACCACCTCCGGGACCTCGAAGGGATGGCTGCGCTCCAGCGCCGGATTCGTCCTCTGTTCGCACACTTCGTTCATGATTCGCTACCTGTGTTCTGCGCGATGGCCCCACGGGCATGGTTGCGCCGGATGAACTCGACCCTGCCCGGCGCACGGACCCGATACAGGCGGGCCGGCCGGTGCTTGCCTTCGCGCAGCAGCTCGCCGGTCTCCTCGAGACAGCCCAGGGAGAGGACCCGCTTGCGGAAATTGCGCTTGTCCAGCGACTCGCCGAGGATGGTCTCGTACACCTGCTGCAGCTGGCTCAGGGTGAATTTCTCCGGCATGAACTGCAGGGCGATGGTGGAGTATTCGAGCTTGGCCGCCAGCCGCTCATGGGCCATGGAGAGGATCTGGTCATGGTCGAAGGCGAGCGGCGGCAGGGAGTCGATCGGGAACCAGGAAACGGCGGCGGCATCGGAGGCGGCACGGGGCTCGGGCAGGCGGTCCAGCGGCACCAGTGCGTACCAGGCGACCGAGATGACCCGTTCCCGGGGGTCACGGTCCGGTTTGCCGAAGGTGTAGAGCTGCTCCAGGTAGAGACCGGAGAGAGCCGTCTCCTCCTCCAGCTCGCGACGGGCGGCATCGATCAGGTCCTCGTCGATCCCGATGAATCCGCCCGGCAGGGCCCAGCACCCCTTGAAGGGGTCGCTGGCGCGCTCCACCAGGAGCACTTCCAGCCGGTGCTCGCGGATGGTGAAGACCACCACGTCGGTGGTCACCGCCGGGTGGGGATATTCGTAGACATAGGGCATCGCGTTACAGATGGTGTAAATGTGACACTAATAATGGTGTCACAGGTACACGATGTCAAGGGGCTGTCGGCTGTCGGCTGTCGGCTGTCGGCTGTCGGCTGTCGGCTGTCGG
>RFJX01000011.1 GCA_003694425.1 Gammaproteobacteria bacterium | reverse complement strand
GGCTTCTCGACGAAGCGGCTGAGCAGGTAACTCCCCTCGCCCGCCGGCTCACCCGTCTCCAGATAGCCGTAGCCGGTCTCGGGCCGGTCGGGCACGATCCCGAAGGTGACCATCGCCCCCTCCCCCGCCAGGGCGGCGCCGCGGGCCAGGGCCTCGCGGAAGGCCGCGGGGTCGCCGATGGCGTGGTCGGCCGGCATCATCGCCAGGATCGGGTCGACCCCATCGCGCAGGGCCTCGAGCGCGGCCACGGTCAGGGCCGGGGCGGTGTTGCGGCCCACCGGCTCGAGCACGATGCGGGGGCGCTCGATCCCGAGCCGGCGCAGCTGCTCGGCCACCAGGAAGCGGTGCTCCTCGTTGCAGATCACCAGCGGCGGCCGCTCCGTGGACCCCTCGAGCCGGGCGACGGTCTGCTGTAGGAGGCTCTGCTCGCCGGTCAGGGCGAGGAACTGCTTGGGGTAGTGCTCGCGCGAGAGCGGCCACAGCCGGGTGCCGCCGCCGCCGGCGAGGATCACGGGGAGGAGATGGGAAAGGGACGACAACTTTCAGGCGGCCTCCACCCTCTTGATCCCCTCATAGGTTTCTTTGCGCTTCTGCATCAGTTTGTGGAGATTGTGACGGGCCTGCATGTTCAACCAGAATTCCGGTGTACTGCCGAGCGCCCGGCTGAGGCGGATGGCCAGGTCTTCAGTTACGTCGGCCCGCTCGTTGATCAGCTTGGACATGGTATTCCGCGATACACCGCAATGCCTTGCAAGGGCGGAAACGGACAGCCCAAGCTCGGGAAGCAGTACTTCCCGGATGAGACCGCCAGGATGTGAGGGTGTCC
The DNA here is from genome assembly GCA_003694425.1 of Gammaproteobacteria bacterium. Classification (GTDB taxonomy): domain Bacteria; phylum Pseudomonadota; class Gammaproteobacteria; order J113; family J113; genus J113. The sequence continues at coordinate 8,812 of RFJX01000011.1, read as the reverse complement.
GTTGCATGTTCAATGAGAATCGTCGAGATCGACGTCGATGACATTCTTGTCTTTCATACGCCAGGTGTGCGCCAGTTGCCCGTGACCCTTACGCTATACCAGCCTTTTCTGCTCCCTTTGAGGGGGTGGAAATAGAGCCCGGCCAGGTCCATCTCACCGGGATATTCGATGACGTCCGGACTCCAGGATATAGATCAGCCTCCTGGTCAACCTCCCGTCGATACCCCGCTTGTCCCGATAGCGCGGATTTCTGAAATATCGCTCCAGCCCACGGTGCCGGAACGAGAGGATCATTAAAAACGTAACCGTCTATTGTTCAGGATGCAAAGGGTTCTGTATGCAGATGTCTTTCAGTACCGCCGGTTGCGCTCCCAGTCGAGGGCGGTGCGGACGATGGTGTCCAGGTCGTCGTAGCGCGGCTGCCAGCCGAACAGGGCCTTGAGGCGGCTGGAGTCGGCCACAAGGGCCGGGGGATCGCCAGGGCGCCGCCCGGTCTCCACCACCGGGATGGGCCGGCCCAGTACCCGTTCGACGCTCGCCACCACCTCGCGCACCGAATAGCCGTGGCCGTAGCCGCAGTTGAGGGTCACCGACTCTCCGCCGCCCTCCAGGTGATCGAGCGCCCTGAGGTGGGCATCGGCCAGATCGGTGACGTGGATGTAGTCGCGCACCCCGGTGCCGTCCGGCGTGGGGTAGTCGGTGCCGTAGATCTTCAGTGCCTCGCGCCGGCCCGCGGCCACCTCGGCGCAGACCTTGATGAGCAGGGTGGCATCCGGAGTGGACTGGCCGATCTCCCCCTCCGGATCGCAACCGGCGACGTTGAAGTAGCGCAGGGTGACATGGCGCAGGGCGGTGGCGGCGGCCAGGTCCCGCAGCATCCACTCGCTCATCAGCTTGGAGCTGCCGTAGGGATTGATCGGGGAGGTTGGGGTCTGTTCGGTGATCCCCTCCGCGCCCCGTTCCGGCACGCCGTAGACCGCCGCGGTGGAGGAGAAGACGAAGTGGCGCACCCCGGCCTCGGCGCAGCATTCGAGCAGGTTGCGGGTACAGCAGGTGTTGTTGCCGTAGTACTTCAGCGGCCGCTCGACCGACTCGGGCACCACGGTGTGGGCGGCAAAGTGCAGCACCGATCCGATCCCGCGTTCACGCAGGAGGTCGAGCACCAGCTCGCGGTCGCCGGTGTCGCCGACCACCAGCTCGCCGTGCGTCACCGCCTCGCGAAAGCCCCTGGAGAGGTTGTCCAGCACCACCACCTCGCGGCCGGCCCGGCCGAGGAGCTTGACCACGTGGCTGCCGATGTAGCCGGCGCCGCCGGTGACGAGTACGGGATGGGTCATGGTCCGGGTTCCCCTTTCAATGGCCGACCATTCTCAGCAACCGCTGGAGGATCAAATCGATCTCCCCGGATGAGAGTTGTGCCAGGAGTGGAGAGCAGAGCCGATTGCTGGAGATGGTCCGGCAATGCTCGACAAGGACGTAGCTGTCGGTCCTGAGATCCCCTCTGGCAGCGATCGGGACATGAAAGATCGAATATTCAGGTCGTGAACGGCTGCTCAGAGGGGCCACGAACAGGAAAGGTGGGGAGATGTCCAGCAAATCGCTTGCCGACAGGATGACGACCGGCCTGAGTTTGCCGACCTCGGCGCCCTTTACCGGATCGAGCCGGGCCAGATAGACCCCGCCTCGTACCAGCGGCTTCAGCCCTCCCACCAGCGGTCCCGCTCCCTGGGCAACGGGGTGGAGAAGCCCTCGTCGATCTCCCTGGCCTCTTCCTGATAGGCCTCGTCCTCCTTCATCAGCGCCATGGCCTTCCTCATCTCGGCACGCTCGCGGCTGGCCTTGATTGCCTCCATCTCGTGGTACAAGGCCCGCCGGATCAGTTCGGTACGGCTGATCCCGAGTTCCCTGGCCAAAGCCTTGCTCTCGCGTGCGAGGCGTTCAGGCAGTTTCAATGAGATTGCGGTCATGGCCATATCATATCAAAAAATATATCTTTTCAGATATGAACCACAGGGCTCACGGGAACGCTGGCCTGGTCTCGAGTACAACCCGCGGCCACGGTCGGGCCAGCGGCTCGCCGATGAAGACGCCCTGTCCCGGCATGGCCACGCTCTTGAAGTAGGCCTCGATCAGGGTCTCGCCCCCCAGGTAGTGCTCCATCAGCACCCCGGGGTTGGGGAACTTCTCGAGGAAGTTGCAGGGCTCGGTGACGGTGCCGTAGCTGCCGGTGGCGCCCGCCTCCAGCCACTCGAGCGCGCTCATCTGCGATCCCCCCTCCAGCACCCCGCCGGCGGAGGTCAGGTGGTCGCCCACGGCGCCGGGGAGGAAGCGGTTGCTGCCCAGCCTGGCGACGTGCGTGCTGCCGGTGAAGTAGAAGAGCACATCGTTGCGGTTCTCGATGTGGTCCGCCCTCAGCACATGGATGTCCAGCAGGCCGGCAAACCGTGTCCGGATGGCGGGGAAGTAGACCGACCGGACACTGCGCTGCCGGTCCGGGGTCTCCAGCAGATAGGCCGCCCCCCGGGGATAGCTGGAATCGGCCGCCACGCCGCGGTCGATCAGCCGCCTGACCGCCTCCGTGCTGCGCCCCGCCAGCAGCATGGCGGGACGGACCCCCAGCTCCCGGAAGGGGGCCCGGCTCCGGCTGGCGAAATAGGGCGAACGGCGTGTCGGACGGCAGCCCTGCGCGCAGAGCGTTTCGTCGTACCCGAAGGCGAGCGCGCTGGTGACGGACATGCAGCCCACCTTCCAGGGCCTCGTCCACGCTACCGCCAGGGCCTGCAGCCGGTGACGGCTGGGCCTGGTCAGTTCGCGCCAGATTGTCCGCCGGAACCGTTCCGGATCCAGCACCGCCTGCGGCCGGCCGATCCGGACCTCGATCAGGTTGGCCGCCGGGATGCCGCGCGCAGCGGCGTAGTACCGGCCGATCTCCACGCTGGCCGGGTCGTCCATATTGACCAGGATGCCCGTCTGGCCGGGCCCCAGGGCCCCTGCTGCCGGAGAGAGGAACAGCAGCCAGATGAGGAGACAGACGGGCCGTTTCACGCGCTATCGATACGCTTGGGTCCTTCCTCTCCCTTTACTTCGTCTTCGTCCGTTCCGACGGGGACCACGCCCGGACCCTTGTGGCGCCGGGTGAGCAGACCGCCGCCGTTGCGGATCCGGTCCTGCACCACCTCGTGCACCAGTTCCGCCGTCACCGGCCGCTGCTGGGCGGCGAAGCCATAGACCAGGGCCAGATCGCAGAGGTTGTTGATCAGCCGGGGGATGCCGCCGCTCTGGTGATGGACGAAGCGGCGCGCGGCCGGCTCGATCAGCTCCTCATCGCCGCCGGCCACGGCGAGCCGGTGGCGGATGTAGGCATCGGTCTCCTCCGCCTCCAGCGGACCGAGATGGTAGTCCACCGCCACCCGCTGGGCGAACTGCTCCAGTTCCGGGCGGCGCAGGACCTCGCGCAGCTCCGGCTGGCCGCTGAGGACGAGCTGCAGGACCTGGTCCTTGTCGGCGTTGACGTTGGAGATGACCCGCAGCTCCTCCAGGGTGGCCGGGTCCATGTTCTGCGCCTCGTCGACGATCAGCAGGGTCTGCTGTCCCTGGGCGTAGCGCCGGATCAGGAAGTCGACGAACTGGCGGTAGAGGGCCGCCTCGGACTGCCCCTCGAAGGGCAGATCGAAGGCCAGGCTGATCCACTCCAGCAGGTTGCCGAAGGCGCGGTGGGTGTTGCTGATCAGCCCCACCTCGGTCCCTTCGTCGAGCTGGTTCAGCAGGTGCCGCAGCAGGGTGGTCTTGCCGGCGCCGATCTCGCCGGTCAGGACGGTGATCGGGGCCTGGTTACAGATGCCGTATTCCAGCAGGGTGTAGGCCGTGGAGTGCCGCCTGCCCAGATAGAGGAACTCCGGATCGGGCTGGAGGGTGAAGGGGCGCTCGCGCAGGCCGTAGAAGTCGAGGTACATCAGGCGTAGGCCGGTCGCTGCAGGGAGGCCTTGTTCAGCACGGTTCCGAGCAGGCGGGTCTGCTTCAGCAGCTGCAGGGCCTGCTCCACGTCCTCACGCGGGGTCCCCCCCTCCTCGACCACCAGCAGGGCGGCATCGACATAGGGGGAGAAGGCCAGGGTGTCGTCGGCGGCCAGCAGCGGCGGCAGATCGAAGATCACGATCCGCGAGGGGTAGCGGTTCTTGAGCTCGTCGACGAGCTGCGCCATGCGGGGGGAGGCCAGCAGTTCGGAGGAGTTGCCGAGCGGCTCGCGCCCCGGCAACAGGACCAGCCGCTCGATGGAGGGGTTGACCAGCGCCTCGCTCAGCGGGGTGCCGCGGGTGAGGCAGTCGCCGATCCCCGCCTGCGGCGAGATCCCGAAGAGCCGGTGCAGGGCCGGCTTCCGGAGGTCCAGGTCCACCAGCAGGACGGTGTAGTGGACCTCCCGCGCCAGGCTGATGGCCAGGTTGGCCGCGGTGAGGCTCTTGCCCTGACCCGGCCCCGGGCTGGTGACCGCCAGGGCGTTCCAGCCGTTGGCGGCCAGGCGCTGCAGCACCTGGGTACGCAGGATCTTGTAGGCCGGTTCGGCGGGGCCGTCCCCGGAGCCGGTGAGCAGGCGCTGACGCCGCAGGTGGCGCGGGTCGATCTGCACCACCCTGGTCTGGGAATAGCTGATGGCGGGCTCCTCCGGCGCCACCGTCCCGGCCACAGGGCGCCCCGTGCGGGTCCGGCCCTGCGCCGCCGCCCGCGCCCGCTGCATCGCCTCCTTGATCCGTTCCATACCGTCCTTCCTTCCTCAAACTTGTCTACGGTGCCTCTCTTTGCCCCTCCATGCAAGGGACCGCGTCACATTCCCAGCTTTCTGAGGGCCGTGAACCAGAGCACGTCCAGCGGCATGATCAGGAGGTGGACCGCCAGCAGGGCCCCGGCCAGGAGGGCGAGCAGCAGCAGCAGTGTCAGCAGCCGGCGCAGGACCCGGCCCCTCCGGTCGGCCGCGGTCTCGATGCGCGGGATCACCGCCAGCGGTGGCTCCCCGACCAGGCGCCGCAGCCCCGCGCGGCCATGGACGGTCTGGTCGAGGGCCTCGGCCATCGCCACCGAGGCGAGTCCCCCGCCGAGGGAGAGCACCAGGCCGAGGAAGCCGATGGCCAGGCGGTTCGGCTTGGCCGGTTCCTGCGGCAGCAGCGGGGGCTCGATCAGGGTGAAGCGCTCGCCCTTGCGCTCGCTCTCCAGGTTGCGGGCGAGCTGGGCGGACATCTGCTTGTCGCGCACCTCCTTGTATTCGAGCTGGGCGTTCTGGTAGTCGCGGGTCAGTTCGTTGTACTCGCGCTCGACCTGGGGGGTGAGGGTCAGGCGCCGCTCGTAGTCGGTCAGCTTCTCCCTCAGCTCCGCCTCGCGGGCCTTGAGCGAGGCATATTCGGCGTTGGCGCTCTCGAGCTGGGCCTTGAGCTGGATCCAGACCGGGTTGTTGGGCTCCTCCTCGACCGCCTTCGGGACCGGCGCGGCCGGGGCCGAGGCGAGTTCCTTCTCCAGCTCGGCGATGGTGCGCCGCAGCCGCTTCACGTCCGGGTGGGAGTCCGAGTAGCGCTCCCGGGCGGCGGCCAGCTCGCCCCGCAGCCCCTCCAGCCGGGCCTCGATCTCGGCCCGCGCGCCACCCTTGCCGGCCTCCTGTTCGAGGGCCTCGATCTCCTTGCGCAGGCGCACCACGTCGGGGTGGTCCGGTGAATACTTGGCCAGCAGGGTGAGATATTCGGTGCGCTTGATCTTGAGCTGGTCGCCGGCCCCCAGGATGGGCCGCCCGGTCTCGCTGTAGAGGTCGGTCTGGGGGCTGACCTTGAGCAGCTCCGAGCGCAGGTAGATGCGCCGGTCCTCCAGCGAGCGGAGCTGCTGCTGGACGTCGGTCAGCTCCTTCTCGGTGCGGTCCATGAGCTGGGTGTTGAGAGCGAACAGCTCCGGGAGGTTTTCCACGTTCTTCTGCTTGAAATCGGCCAGCTGCTGCTCCAGCTCGGCGATCTTCTCCTTCAGGGCGTCGGCCTGCTGGGCGAGGAATTCGCTCGCCGAGGTGGCCTGCTCGGTGCGGTCCTTGAGGTTCTCCTGCAGGAACAGGGAGACCAGCTCGTTGGCAACCTGCTGGGCGAGGACCGGATCGCCGTACTCGAAGGCGAGGGTGAAGGCGATGTTGGCCTGGCCGGGCTTGCCGGTGCGCGGGTCGATGACGTCGGCGGAGACCATCTCCAGGGTGATGTCGTCGCGCATCTCCTCGATCACCGACTCCATCGGCTCGCTCTCGCGCTCGTCCGGATAGAGGCCGTATTTCTCGATGATCCGCTGCAGGTTGGCGGTGGTCATCACCCGCTGGCTGATCATCTGCACCCGCTGATCGGCGAAGCTGGTGATGGTGCTGGGAACCAGTTCCTTCGGGATCTCCGGCTGCTCGATCAGGATGGTGGCGCTGGAGCGGTAGACCGGCGGCAGCCCGAAGGCCAGGGCCAGGGCCGTGACCAGGATGGCCAGGGCGGTGACGAAGAAGGTGGCGCGCCGGCGGCCGAAGACCTCCAGGTACTCGGCCAGGCCCGGAAGTTCGGCGTCCTGGAGCTGATCGGGGGTGGTCTCCATCGTCACTACGTCTCCTTGGTGGTTCAGCGCGACACGGCCCGCTTCTCGCCGCCGTAGCGCAGACCCAGGCTGAGGGTGTTCGAATCGCCCACGGCGCCGCTGGCGGCATAGGACTGGCGCCGCCAGGTGTACGCCCCCTCCAGCGACCAGTAGGGGCCCAGGCGCCAGCGCAGTCGCCCCTGGACCTCGGCGAAGGTGCGGTCCAGCGAGGCGCCGGCGCGGCCGGTGCCGGACTTGTTGTCGAAGTAACGGGCCCGGACGACGCCGCGCAGGCGCTCGTCGAAGTCATGATAGCCGTTGAGGCCGATCTCGTCGCGCCGGTTCTGGTCCCCCCGCCCGGAGGGACTGATGGAACGGCTGTAGTTCACCTCCCAGTGGCCCCGCTCGGTCTCCCGGGCCAGTCCCAGATCGAATATCACGCTGTTGGCGGCGGTGTTGTGGGAAGCCCCCAGGATATCGGTAAATTCGCTGGCGGTGCGGTCCACGCCGAGCATCAGGTGGCCGCTGAGGACGGGGCTGAACTGGCGCTGGTAGCCGGCCTGGATGACGTAGTCGGTGGCCTTGGCCAGGGCATCCGGGATGTTGAAGCTGGCCTGATAGGCGGTCATCGTGAGGGTGTCGATCTCGCTCAGCTGTCGCGTGAGGGTGGCGCTCGCCACCCGGTAGGTGTAGTCGACCAGTCCGGAAAAGCGGCCCGCCTGATAGAAGACGTCGGTGTAGCTGTAGGCGAGCTGGAGCGAGGTGCGGTCGTCATGGAACCAGGTCCAGCTCGGGGTGATATTGTTGGTGACGCGATTGCGGGTGCGGTCGGTGAAGAGGGTTCCGGTGTCGTCCAGCTCCGAGGTGACGGTGGCGACCCGTTCCCAGCCGGCGGAGAGCCCGAACTGGTGCCGCTCGGAGAGGGCGTGGCGGCCGTCGAAGTCGAGATAGTAGTTGTTCGAGTCGAGCCGTTCGCTGCCGGTGAAGCGCTGCAGGTTGATGCGCGGGACGAGGCTGGCGCTGCCGGTTTCGGTGGCCCAGGAGAGGTCCACGGCGCCGTCGAGCACCACCCCCCAGGCGGGATCGTGGGAGATGGTGGTGACCCGCCGGTTGTCGGAGTACTCGGCGCTCAGGTCCAGCTTCGGGGTCCAGGCGTATTCGGCGGAACGGGCGAGGGCCGGGTTCAGCACCACCAGCATGGTCAGAAGCAGCGTTCGGCCGCGGGGCAGGTGCATGCGGACATCGGGCTCAGGGCACGACCACCACGTCGCCGGGCCGCAGGAGGATGTTTTGCTCCAGGTTCTCGCCCGCCTCGACCTCGGCATAGCGGAAGGGGATGGCCGTCTCCCTGCCGTCGGCCCGGCGCAGGACCTTGATCTTGTTGAGGGCGGCGAAGGTGGTGGTGCCGCCGGCCATGCTCAGCGCCTGCATCACGTCCATCGGCTGGCTCATGATGAAGGCCCCGGGGCGGGCCACCTTGCCGATGACGAAGACGGTGTTGCCGGCGATCTGCTTGACCGCCACGGTGACCTCCGGATCGGGGATGTATTTCTGCAGGCGCTCGGCGATGGTCTGGCGCAGCTCGGCCACCGTGCGTCCCTGGGCCTGGAGATCGCCGACCAGGGGAAAGGAGATCCCGCCATCGGGCCGCACCAGCACCTCCCGGGCCAGGTCCTCCTCCCTCCAGACCGAGATCTCCAGTACGTCGCCGGGCTGGATCCCGTAGCCCTCGGCCATGCCCGTCGCCGGAAGCAGGAGCCCCAGGAGCAGGGCCGGGAGCAGGGTTCGAATCCTCATGGGCAACATCCCTTGTTTCCGAGGTGGGTGACGATGCTAACGCAACTTGCTCTCGTCATGGAAGTTGTTCAGTCCGCCCCGTCCCGCGCGGCGGACCGCCGAATTCGCTATGATGAACGGGAAAAGGACAGGGGGCAAACCCGATGAGTGATCCTTCCGGATTCTGCTTCGACCTGGAATGGGACGGCGGTTACGCCTTCCGGGTCGACTACGACCGGCCGAAGGGGCTGACGCTGACCGTGGACGAGCCCGCGCCACTGGGCGCCGATCGGGGCCCCAATCCCGCCCGCATGCTCGCCACCGCGGTGGCCCACTGCCTCTCCTCCAGCCTGCTCTACTGCCTCTCCAGGTCGCACGTGGAGGTCAGGTCGTTGCGCGCACGGGTGAAGGGACAGACGGTCCGCAACGAGGCGGGCAGGCTCCGGATCGGCGGCATCCGGGTCGCCAT
>RFJX01000110.1 GCA_003694425.1 Gammaproteobacteria bacterium | reverse complement strand
TGCCGGGAGCTGGTGGCGGCGCTTCCGGCAGGACTCGACCTGGAAGGGGCATGGCGCTGGCTGCGCGAGCAGCTCGCCTCCCGCCTCAGTGTGGCCCGGCCGGCACCGCTCGACTCTCCGGGGGCCTGGGCCCTGGTGGGGGCGCCGGGGGCCGGCAAGACCAGCCTGATCGCCAAGTGGGCGGCCCGCCACGCCCTGGCCCACGGCCCGGAAGAGGTGGCGCTGATCTCGATCGACCAGCAGCGGCTCGGCGCCCTGAGCCAGTTGCGCAGTTTCGCCCGCATCGCCGGAGTGCCGCTGTGGAGCGCCCATGACCGCCAGAGCCTCGCCGAGGCGCTGGAGGCGACCGAGGGCCGGGCGCTGGTCCTGGTCGATACCGCCGGCTCCGCGCCGGGCACGCCGCACGAGCAGACCCAGATCGATCTGCTGCGCCACTTCACTCACCGCCTCGGACTGATGCTCGTTCTGCCGGCCAACGTCCAGCTGGCCGTGATCGAGCGCAGCCTGGAACACTTTGGTGCGCTGCGGCTGGAGGCGGCGATGGTGACCCATCTCGACGAGGCCGGCGCCCTGGGACCGGTACTGTCGGTCCTGGCCGGACGCCACCTGCCGCTGGCGGGGATCAGCGCCGGTCAGCGGATACCCGACGACCTGAAGCCGCCCTCCATCGAATCCCTGGTCGGGGCACTCGGCCTGCCAGGACAGCGACCAGGGGTCGTTACCTCCCGGGTGGACGGCGAACAGCCGGAATACGGAGCCTGAGTCATGGAATCCAGAGGTCATCTCACCAGGGTCATCGCCGTCAGCGGAGGCAAGGGCGGCGTCGGCAAGACCAGTGTCTCGGTGAACCTGGGGATCGCGCTGGCCGGACTTGGCCGCAGAGTGGTCCTGCTGGATGCCGATCTCGGGCTCGCCAATGTGGACATCATGCTGGGCCTGCGCCCACAGCACAATCTTGCCGAGGTGATGGACGGGCAGGTGGAGTTGCCAGAGATCCTCGTGGAGACCGGCTTCGAGCGCTTCCGGGTCGTGCCGGGCGCCTCTGGCATCCAGAAGATGGCGGCGTTGTCGCCCGCCGAGCATGCCGGCCTGGTCTATGCCTTCAGCGAACTGGGCAATGACACCGACATCCTCATCGTGGACACCGCGGCCGGGATCTCGGACAGCACCATCAGCTTCTGTGCGGCGGCGCACGAGGTCCTGATCGTGCTGTGCAACGACCCGGCCTCGCTCACCGACGCCTATGCGCTGATCAAGATCCTCAGCCAGGAGCGTGGCTGCCACCGCTTCCGCGTCCTGACCAACATGGTCCATTCCGCCGCCGAGGGACGGCAGTTGTACAACAAGCTCGTCGCGGTCGCCGACCGTTATCTCGACGTGACCCTGGACCACGTCGGCACCATCCCCCGGGACCTCAACATGCAGCGTGCGGTGCGCCGGCAACAGCCGCTGCCCAGGGCCTATCCCGGCAGCCCCGCTACGGCCGCATTCAAGAAACTGGCCGAGCGTGCCGATAACTGGTCCACACCCCGCCGGCCCAGTGGCGGCATGCAGTTCTTCGTCGAGCAACTGGTGGGCGGGGAGGCTGGACTGGAGCGGAGGGCGCGGGCATGAGCGACCTGGCCTCCTACCGCGAGACCGCGCGGATCGACGAACCGCCCAAGGAAGAGGACCTGGTGCTCCGGCATGCGCCCCTGGTCAAGCGCATCGCCTATCACCTGATGACCCGCCTGCCCCCGTGCGTGCAGGTGGACGACCTGATCCAGGCGGGGATGATCGGCCTGCTGGAGGCCGCGAGGAACTACGACGCCGGACAGGGGGCCAGCTTCGAGACCTATGCCGGCATCCGTATCCGCGGGTCGATGCTGGACGAGATCCGGAAGGGAGACTGGGCGCCGCGCTCGCTGCACCGGAAGGTGCGGGAGATTGCCCAGACGGTGGCCTCCATCGAGGCCGAACAGGGGCGGGACGCGCGGGATGCCGAGGTGGCCGAGCGGCTGGGGATGACGCTCGACGACTATCACCAGACCCTGCAGGCGGCCAGTACCCAGCGGATCTTCAGCCTGGAGGATGTGGCGGGCAGCGACGAGCGGATGAGCCAGGGGCTCTCCGACACCATCCCCGGCCCGCTGGAGTCGACCGAGAACGACGACTTCCGCCGCGGCCTGGCCAGGGCCATCGCGGGGCTGCCGGAGAGGGAGCGGCTGGTCATGTCCCTCTATTACGACGAGGAGCTCAATCTGAGGGAGATAGGGGAGGTGCTGGGGGTCAGCGAGTCCCGGGTCTGCCAGATCCACGCCCAGGCACTGATCCGCATCCGGGCGCGGATGCGCGACTTCGTCGAGTGATTGATCCAGACACGGGAATAACCATTCAGTCTAGAGAGTGAGAGCCACGTGAACAAAGAGATGAAGATCCTGGTGGTGGACGACTTCTCCACCATGCGCCGCATCATCAAGAATCTGTTGCGGGACCTGGGGTACACGAATGTCGACGAGGCCGATGACGGGACCACGGCCCTGCCGATGCTGCAGAACGGCAAGTTCGACTTCCTCATCACCGACTGGAACATGCCCGGGATGCAGGGGATAGACCTGCTCAAGGCGGTCCGGGCCGACCCCGGTCTCAAGGAGCTGCCGGTACTGATGGTGACCGCCGAATCCAAACGCGAACAGATCATCGAGGCGGCCGAGGCCGGGGTCAACGGCTACATCGTCAAGCCCTTCACGGCCCAGACGCTGAAGGAGAAGATCGAGAAGATCTTCGAGCGCATCGGTGCCTGAGCGAGAACGACAGAATCACGAAGAACAGGGGGAGGCTGGTGACTGACGAAGTACAGCTTGACCTCGCCAGGCAACTGGTGGAGGCGATGGAGTGTGACGATGCCCAGCGCATACAGGCCCTGCTGGAAGAGCTCTCCAGGGTTCGCGAGAGCGAGCTGTTCCAGCAGATCGGCAGGCTGACGCGGGAGCTCCACGAGGCCCTGCGCAATGTCGAGCTGGAGGAGCGCCTCGCCGACCTGGCCGAAGAGGAGATGCCGGATGCGCGCAACCGGCTCAACTACGTCATCGAAAAGACACAGGAGGCGGCCGACAAGACCCTGACCGCGGTGGAGACGGCCCTGCCGCTGACCGAAGGGCTCTCCCGTGGAGCCACCGATCTGGCCAGCGAGTGGCAGCGTTTCCGTCGCCGGGAGCTGAACCTGGACCAGTTCCGGGAACTCAGCGGGCAGATGGATCGGTTTCTGGACCAGGTCCGGCGGGACAGCACCGCGATCGGAGCCCAGCTCAACGCGATCCTCATGGCGCAGGACTTCCAGGACCTCACCGGGCAGGTGATCCGGCGGGTAATCGAGGTGGTCACCGATGCGGAGCAGCGGCTGGTCGACCTGGTCCGAGTCACGGGCATGCAGATGGAGGTCAAGAAAAAGGGGGAGGCTGCCGATACTAACCCCGAGGGGCCGCAGATCGCGCCGGATGAAACCGGAACGAGGGTGAGCGGCCAGGACGAGGTCGACGATCTGCTCTCGAGCCTGGGGTTCTAGTACGCGAGAACCCGGCCACGGGAGGAGTCATGCGCAGACCGCCGATGAACCAGACCTACCTGCCAGAGAGACAGATGAGCCATGGCTGTCGATACCAGTGACGAAATCGTCCAGGACTTCCTGGTGGAGGCGTCCGAGATCCTCGAGCTGCTCAACGAGCAGCTGGTCGATCTGGAGACCAGCCCCGATGACGCCGAACTTCTGAACGCGGTCTTTCGCGGCTTCCACACCATCAAGGGCGGGGCCGGTTTCCTCGGCCTCGACAATCTGGTGGAGGTGAGCCATGTGGCGGAGGACGTCTTCTCGCTGCTGCGCCAGGGCGAACGCAGTGTCGATGCCGCCCTGATGGACGTGATGTTGCAGGTCCTGGACATCCTCAACCGGATGTTCGAGGAACTCCGGGAAGGAACAGAACCGGGCCCGGCCGATCCCGAACTCGTCTCGAAGCTGCGCGTTCTGGCGGAAGGTGGCGAGCTCGAGGAGAACCCTGCGGAACAACCGGGACGGTCCGGCCCGGAACAGTCACCGGCCGGGGAGGACGAAACCGGCGCCACGCCCGCCGGTTCCGGCACCGGGGAGATCACCCAGGATGAATTCGAGGAGCTGCTGGACGCAGTCGCCGCCGGGCCGGAGCCGGAGACGGCGACCGGTGGGCATGGCGGAGGAGCGGGCGGGGAGGCCGGGTCCTCAGACGAGATCACCGAGGAGGAGTTCGAGGAGCTGCTGGACCAGATCCACGGCAAGGGGGGCTTCCGTCCCGAGGCGTTACCAGCGGTGGAGGGATCCCCTGCAGGGGAGGGCTCCGTTGCCGGTGCAGCGGATGGCGGCAAGGGCTCCGACGAGATCACCGAAGAGGAGTTCGAGGCCCTGCTGGACCAGATCCACGGCAAGGGGGGCTTCCGTCCCGGGGCGGTGGTCGTGGAAGAGTCCCGGCTAGTGGAACAGCAGCCGGCCGGGATGGAGAGACGGGAAGCTGCAGCCGCGCCGGCGGTGAAGTCACCGGCCGGGAGTTCCAGGCCGGCGAAGCAGAAGACTCCCCGGCCCTCGCAGCCGTCGGGCGAGACCACGGTGCGGGTGGAGACGCAGATCCTCGACCGCATCATGAACATGGTGGGTGAGCTGGTGCTGGTCCGCAACCGGCTCAAGACCATCGATGAGACCCTCAACGACGAGGATGTGAGCAAGACCGTCGCCAATCTGGACCTGGTGACCAGCGACCTGCAGGCCGCGGCGATGAAGACCCGGATGCAGCCCATAAAGAAGGTCTTCGGCCGCTTTCCGCGGGTGGTGCGGGATCTGGCGCGGCAGCTCAACAAGGAGATCCGGCTGGAGATGTCGGGAGAGGAGACCGATCTGGACAAGAATCTGGTCGAGGCGCTGGCCGACCCGCTCGTTCACCTGGTCCGGAACGCGGTGGACCACGGCATCGAGTCACCGGACGAGCGCGAGGCCGCCGGCAAGCCGCGTCAGGGTACCGTCCGCCTCTCGGCGGAGACCGAAGGCGATCACATCCTGCTGGTGATCGCCGACGACGGCAGGGGGATGGACCCTGACGCCCTCCGGCGCAAGGCGGTCGAGAAGGGAATCATGGACGAAGAGACCGCTGGTCGCCTCAGTGACCTCGAGGCCTACAATCTGATCTTCTCGGCCGGCTTTTCCACCAGGGAGGAGATCTCCGACGTCTCGGGCCGGGGTGTGGGGATGGACGTGGTCAAGACCCGGATCACCCAGCTCAACGGCATGGTCGAGGTGGACTCCGTCCTCGGTCAGGGGACTACCATCTCCATCAAGCTGCCGCTGACCCTGGCCATCATGCCCACGCTCATGGTGGTGCTGGGCCAGCAGATCTTCGCCCTGCCACTGGTCAACGTGAACGAAATCATCGAATTCGAGCTCCCGCAGCTCAACGTGATCGATGGCCAGCAGGTGATGCTGGTGCGGGGCAAGCCGCTGCCACTGTTCTATCTCAGCAACTGGCTGGTGCGCGGCGTGACGGACACCATCCGGGAGCGGGGCCAGGTCGTGGTGGTGAGTATCGGTACCCGTCAGGTCGGCCTGCTGGTCGACCAGCTGATCGGCCAGGAGGAGGTGGTGATCAAGCCTCTGGGCGCGCTCCTTCAGGGAACGAAGGGTCTCTCTGGCGCCACCATAACCGGTGATGGACGTATCGCCCTGATCCTCGACCTGCCCAGCCTGATCCAGGCCTACGCCGGCCGCCACTGAGGTGGTTGCCTGGCCGATACCCACCCGCGGGGAGGATGCATGAAACTTCGAGTCCTGGTGGTCGATGATTCCGCCTTCTTCCGGCGCCGGATTGCGGAGCTCATCGATTCCGATCCCGGACTCGAGGTAATCGGTACCGCAGCCGATGGCAGGGAGGCGGTGCAGAAGGTCGCCGAGCTGCGGCCCGATGTGGTGACCATGGACATCGAGATGCCGGTGATGGACGGGATCTCGGCGGTGCGCGAGATCATGCAGCGTCACCCCCTGCCGATCCTGATGTTCTCCTCATTGACCCGTGAGGGGGCCCGTCCGACCCTGGATGCCCTCGAGGCCGGGGCCATGGACTACCTGCCCAAGAGGCTGGACGAGATGGCTGCGCGCCGGGAGGATGCCGTCCACATCCTCTGCCAGAAGCTCAGGGCCCTCGGCCGGCGCCCGCCACGGCCGGTGACCACGACCCGTCCGGCCCCCGCTGCCGCCGCGCCTGCCGGAACGGCGGGGGCGACGGCAGGCGCCCGGGCCATCCCCCGTCCGGGTCAGATCAGGCTGGTCGCGATTGGTGCCTCCACCGGCGGTCCGGTGGCGCTGCAGCGGGTGCTGACCCGCCTTCCGGCCGATTTCCCCGCACCGGTGCTGGTGATCCAGCACATGCCGGGCACCTTCACGCCCGCCTTCGCCCAGCGCCTGGACGGGCTCTGCCGACTCCGGGTGAAGGAGGCGCAGGATGGTGAGTCCATCGGCAGGGGGACGGTCTACATTGCCCCCGGTGGACGACAGATGCTCGTTCGGCGCCAGGGTGCCGGAGGCAGGATCACCATTACCGAAGGCAGTGAGGATCTCAACTACAAACCCTGCGTGGACGTCACCTTCCGGTCCCTGGCCATCGGTAATTCCGCGGAGGTGCTTGCCATCCTGCTGACTGGCATGGGCGCGGACGGCTGCGAAGGTGCCAGGGCACTGAAGGAGGGCGGCGCGACCGTCTGGGCCCAGGATGAGGCGAGCAGCGTGGTGTGGGGCATGCCGGCGGCGGTGGTCAGGGCAGGCCTGGCAGACGCGGTGCTGCCTCTGGACCGGATCGGGCCGACCCTGGCCGAGGTGCAGTGATGGATTTCCTCAGCCTGGCAGGGCTCGTGCTGGGGGTGGGCGCCATCCTCCTCGGGCAGCACCTCGAAGGGGGGCATCTCTCCTCCCTGCTCAATGGTCCGGCCATCCTCATCGTCGGCGGCGGAACCTTCGGCGCGGTGATGCTGCAGTCACCGGTCCGTATCTTCCTGCGTGCCATGCGCATGGCGGCATGGGTCATACGGCCGCCCGGCCTGCCGATGAAGGCCGCGGTGGAGAAGCTGGTCGAGTGGAGCAAGGTGGCCCGCAAGGAGGGGCTCCTGGGACTGGAGCGGATGGTGGAGGCGGAGGACGACCTGTTCACCCGCAAGGGGTTGCAGCTGCTGGTGGACGGCAACGAGCCCGACGTGATCCGCAGTACGCTGGAGGTGGACCTCGGCACCATGGAGGATACCGATCTGCAGGCCGCAAAGGTCTTCGAGGGCATGGGCGGCTACGCCCCCACGATCGGCATCATCGGTGCCGTCATGGGGCTGATCCACGTGATGAACAACCTGGCCGATCCGAGCGCGCTCGGCGGGGGTATCGCCGTCGCCTTCGTAGCCACCATCTACGGCGTCGGACTGGCCAATCTGGTCTTCCTGCCGATCGCCAACAAGCTCAAGGCAATCGTGCGCCAGCAGGGGAGCTACCGGGAGATGCTGATCGAGGGTCTGGTGGCGATCGCCGAGGGGGAGAATCCCACCATCATCGAGACCCGGTTGCAGGGCTATTTCCACTGAGGTCGCCATGGGTCGCCGCCGCCACGAGGAAGAGCACGAGAACCACGAGCGCTGGCTGGTCTCCTATGCCGACTTCATTACCCTCCTGTTCGCCTTTTTCGTGGTGATGTACTCCATCTCCTCGGTCAACGAGGGCAAGTACCGGGTACTCTCCGATTCGCTGATCGACGCCTTCAAGGAACCCACCCGCAGCCTCAACCCGATCCAGACAGGAGAGACCCTCCGCTCCATCCAGCTCAACCGGGATGCCGTCAACCCCCCTTCCGGGATCGAGCATGGCATTCAGGAACCGGTCGAGGAGGAGTTCGAGCATACCCCCGGTGAGGGTGGCGGGAAGGAACAGGAACAGCAGCAGGAAAAGGCTGACCAGGCCACCGACGAGACCGCGGAGCGGGAACGCCAGCAGCGGCTGGCCCAGCTCGACGAGATCGCCGGGGACCTGGAAGAGAAACTCAGCCCGCTCATCGACCAGAAGCTGATCAAGGTGAAGCGGAAGGACAACTGGGTGGAGGTCGAGATGAAGACCAACATCCTCTTCGACAGCGGCAGCGCCCGGCTGGCGGTGGGGGCCATCCCCATCCTCAAGGAGCTGGGGGAGGTCTTCAAGAACTTCGGCAACCCGATCCAGGTGGAGGGCTTCACCGACAACCGGCCGATCAACACCCCTGCCTTCCCTTCCAACTGGGAGCTGTCGGCGGCACGTGCCGCCAGCGTGGTCCACCTGTTCCAGCGCCTCGGCGTTGACCCGGAGCGGATGGCCGCCATCGGCTATGGCGAGTACCATCCGGTGGCCAGTAACGACACCCCGGAGGGAAGGGCCCAGAACCGGCGGGTGGTGATCATCATCGCCGCCGACAGCGACACCCGGCGTATCGTCGACCTGACCCGCGCCACCCAGGCGCGCCGCCAGTCGGCCGGGACGGAGGGCGGGCCATGATCGTCTGGACCGTGGCCAACCAGAAGGGCGGCGTGGGCAAGACCACAACCGCCATCAGCCTCGGTGCGCTGCTGGCCCGGGCCGGGCAGCGTACCCTGCTGATCGACCTGGACCCGCACGGCTCCATGACCAGCCACTTCGGCCTCGACCCCGACGCCCCCGGTGAGAGTGCCTATACCCTGTTCCACAACACCGCCAGCGGCCGGCCCCTCCCGGCCTCCTCGATGTTGCAACAGACCGGCGTTGAGCGGCTGACCCTGCTGCCAGCCGATACCGCACTGGCCACCCTGGACCGCCAGTTCGGCAACCGGGACGGGATGGGACTGGTGCTGGCACACACCCTCGGGCAATGGAAGGACCGCTTCGACCGGGTGCTGATCGACTGCCCCCCCATGCTGGGGATCCTGATGGTCAACGCACTTGCCTGTTGTCGCCTCCTGCTGGCGCCGGTACAGACCGAATTCCTGGCCCTCAAGGGGCTGGAGCGCCTCCTCCACACCCTCTCCATGATCAACCGCAGGCGGCCCACGCCGCTGGAGTACCTGGTCGTGCCGACGATGTTCGATCGCCGTACCCGGGCCGCCATCGACAGCCTGCGCCGACTGCGCGAACAACATGCGGGACACATCTGGCAGGGGGTGATCCCGGTCGACACCAAGTTCCGGGAGGCCAGCCAGGCCGGCAAACCGCTGCCGCTGATGCTGCCCCGCAGTCGCGGCTCGATCGCCTACGCCGAACTGCTGGAATCCCTCCTGCAGAGGGAGCAGGCAGATGTCGCGCGACAACCGCTGGAGGTGGCGGGATGAGTGGCGGGCGCCCGGACGGCCAGGACGCCGCCCCGGTGAATGCCCTCAGCGACTACCTGGATGCGCTG
>RFJX01000109.1 GCA_003694425.1 Gammaproteobacteria bacterium | reverse complement strand
CGCCTGGGGCTGGGACGTGGCTTACGGGCGCAAGGGACGGGCCGGCCAGGGGAAGGCAGGCAAGGGGAAGCGGCAATGAAGGCGTGGTTTCTGCTCATGCCGCTCCTGCTGACGCTGCCGGCGGCGGCCGCAACCCCGCCCTCGGGCACTCCGGGAAGCGACTTTCCCCTCCAGGCCACCACCCGGGGGCCGGCCAACGGCGCCGGTTTCTGGCTGGAGTTGCGCAAGGGGGCGACCGGGACGGTGGCGGGACCGGCCAGCCAGCCACGCTTCCTGATCCGCGAGATCCCCAGGGACTGCACCGAGAACGACAGCTGCACCGAGCAGGCGGTCGGCTTCTCGCTCAATGTCCACGACCTCATGCCGCCCATCTTCGTGCCCATCGGCACCGGCCCGACCCCGGCCACGCTCGGCTTCGTGGTGTTGCTGTTCGGCGGCCTGCTGCTCGCCGGGGCGCGCTTCGTGCGGCGACTCGGACAGGATCGGCCCGATGCAGACTGAACAGGGCCAGGGCCGGGGCATCACCCGGCGTCAGTTCCTGACCGGCGGCGTCGCCGCCGGGGCGGTCGCCCTGTCCGGCGAGGCCGAGGCGCGCGACAACCTCGAGCTGGCGCCGGAGGCCGTCGGGCTGCTCTACGACGCCACCCTCTGCACCGGCTGCAAGGCCTGCGTCACCGCCTGCAAGGAGGCCAACGGCTTCGAACTGGCCTGCTCGCCGGCCACGCCCTATCTCGACCCCAGCCAGGAGCTGTCGCACGACTGCTTCAACGTCATCAAGATGTACACCGACGGGGTGCCGAAGGTGAAGGACCGGGAGCAGGACGGCTTCTCCTTCTTCAAGCATTCCTGCATGCACTGCGTGGACCCGGCCTGCGTCTCCTGCTGCCCGGTGCGGGCCCTGCAGAAGCAGCCCGACACCGGGGTGGTCACCTACAACAAGGACGCCTGCATCGGCTGCCGCTACTGCATGTTCTCCTGCCCCTACGAGATCCCGCAGTTCAACTACGACGACCCCTTCCCGCAGATCCGCAAGTGCCAGCTCTGCGACCACCTGTGGGAGAAGGGCAAGTTCTCCGCCTGCGCCGACGCCTGTCCCACCGGCGCCACCCTCTACGGCCCGGTGCGCAAGCTCCAGGCCGAGGCGGAGCGGCGGCTGGCCCTGGAGCCGGGCGAGATCACCCGCTTCCCGCTGCGCTCCACCGAGGTGGGCGAGTTCGGACGCAAGATGCCGGCGGCGAAGTACATCCAGAAGATCTACGGCGAGAACGAGGGGGGTGGGACCCAGTTGCGCATGCTCTCGGCGGTCCAGTTCGAGAAGCTGGGGCTGCCGAGCCTGCCGGAGCGCTCCTTCGCCAGCATCTCCGAGACCATCCAGCACACCCTCTACAAGGGGCTGGCCCTGCCCATCGCGCTCTTCTCCGGTCTGGCGGTGGCCACCTTCCGCAACACCCGCCAGGCCGAGGTGGAGGCGGCCGGGGAGGCCCACCACGAGCCGGCCCCGCTGGGCGGGCCCTTCCTCACCCCGGTCACGGCGACCCTGGGCGGTCTGGTGCTGCTGGCCCTGGTCCTGCTCGGCATCCGCTTCGTCTACGGCATGGGGGCGGTGAGCAACCTCAACTCCGGCTACCCCTGGGGGATCTGGGTGGTGTTCGACATCGTCATCGGGTCCGCCTTCGCCTGCGGCGGCTACGCCATGGCCCTGCTCACCTATGTCTT
The DNA here is from genome assembly GCA_003694425.1 of Gammaproteobacteria bacterium. Classification (GTDB taxonomy): domain Bacteria; phylum Pseudomonadota; class Gammaproteobacteria; order J113; family J113; genus J113. The sequence continues at coordinate 7,584 of RFJX01000109.1, read as the reverse complement.
CAACCAGGGCCGCTACCATCCGCTGGTCCGGCCGGCCCTGCTGGCCAGCATGTTCGGCTACACCCTGGCCGGCGTGGCGGTGTTCTTCGACCTGGGCCGCTGGTGGAACTTCTGGCACACCATCTGGCCCACCTACGTCAACGTCAACTCGGTGATGTTCGAGGTCGCCGCCTGCGTCGCCCTCTACGTCACCGTGATGTGGATCGAGTTCACCCCCGCCTTCGCCGAGAAGTTCCGCTGGAAGCGGCTGAAGCAGGGGCTGGAGAAGGTCATGTTCCTGTTCCTGGCCCTTGGGATCGTCCTGCCCAGCATGCACCAGTCCTCCCTGGGCACCCTGCTGGTGGTGGCAGGCAAGAAGGTCCATCCGCTGTGGTGGAGCGAGCTGCTCCCCCTGTTCTATCTCGCCACCGCAATCCTGATGGGGCTGTGCATCGTGGTGTTCGAGGCCAGCCTCTCGGCCGAGGGCTTCCGCCGCCCGCGCGAGACCCACATCCTCAAGGGGCTGTACAGGGTGATCATCGGGGTGACGGTGTTTTTCCTGATCGCGCGCTTCGCCGATCTCGCCTGGCGGGGTGAACTGCCGCGGCTGTACGACAGCGGCATTTTGAGCGTCATGTTCTGGGTCGAGACCGCCCTGTTCACCCTGCCGCTGGTGGTGCTGCTGCATCCGCGCCTGCGCGGCGACGCCCGCTGGCTATTCGTCACCGCGGTGTGCCTGCTGGTGGCCAGCTCCCTGTACCGGGTCGACGCCATGCTGGTCGGCTACAATCCGGGCGACCAGTACAGCTACTTCCCCTCCATCCCGGAGATGTTGATCACCATCGGCATGGCCTCGATCGAGATCCTGGCCTATATCCTGTTCGTGCGCTGGCTGCCGGTGCTGCCCAAGGCGGAGCAGGTTGGCTGAATCCCGTACGCCACGGCTGGAGATCGAGTACTGCAGCCAGTGCCGCTTCATCCTGCGGGCGGCCTGGCTGGCACAGGAGCTGCTGATGACCTTCGATCTCGAGCTGGGGGAGGTGGCCCTGATCCCCGGCAGCGGCGGCGTCTTCGAGGTGCGGCTGGACGGCGAGACCCTGTTCTCCCGGCAGCAGGCGGGCCGCTTTCCGGAAGCGAAGGAGCTCAAGCAGCTGGTGCGCGACCGGATCTGCCCCGACCGCGACCTGGGCCACAGCGACCGCTGATCCCTCCGTTTTTCCTCCTCTGCTGGACGGACAGAGGTCCTAAAGTCCCGGCGGCAGGTGTCCGATAACGGGATCGGTTGACGCGGTTGCCGGACGCTGGGGCAGGAATGGACCATCCACATGGGAAAGCGACAGACGAGGCGCCCGATCCACGGCAGGTGGCACGGGTCATGCGCGTCGCCCGGCAATGGTTCCTGCCCTTGGTGGCCTGTATCCTGGCCGCCGGCTGGTTCGGGATGTTCGGGCATCTCTTCACCGGCGGCACCGCACGCCCCATCGACGTGATTGCCGCGGCAATCTTCGGCCTCGCGATGCTGGGTGGTATCGCCGGCGCCTATGCCAATGCAAACCGCATCATCCGGATGGCGGAGCGCGGTGAGCTCCGGACCGGACTGCTCTGGAAGCGGGACCGGGAGTGGATGGAGCCGAAGAGGCCAGACAGCGAGGCCGTATCCACCCCCAGCCGCGGACGGGGAGGACGCCCGGGCAGCGGGTTCCTTATCCTCTGGGTCGTGATCACCCTCCTGTGTCTGGTCGCCGCTACCTACTTCCAGCTTCACCGGGACGGCGCCACCTCCACCGTGGCGCAGGGTGGGGAGAAGGGCCCGGTTGCCGGCAAGGTCACCTATGCCGAATTCGTCGAGCAGGTGAAGGCCGAACCTTCGCCCTGCGCCCCGCTCCTGGCCGGATCGGGGAAACTGGCGCAGTCGGCCGATCGCCAGGCCCTGAACCGGGCCCTGAAGCAGGCCCTGCTGTGCAAGATCCGGCGACCCAGCTACCAGCGGGCGAAGGCCAGCCGGGACCACGCATTCCTGCTGGACAAGGGCCAGCCCTTCCCCGAGGAGGGGCTGATCCGGCGCTTGCGGCTGCGCCTGGCGGAGCTGCGGCCGGTACCGGAGGGCGTCAGCGTACTCCCGGTGCCGGCGGCAAAGCAGCCGCCCGCCATCGACGGCTCCGTCGATGCACAGGAGTGGCAGGGGGCGCTGGAGCTCCCGGTGCGCAGGACCCGGATCTTGGTGCGGCTCCTTGCGGACCGGGAGCGGCTCTATCTGGCCCTGTCGGTGCCCGAAGAGACACAGCAGCACAACTACAGCAGCCTGCAGGTGATCTGGCACGAAGGCCTCTCGCCCTGGCTCGAGGAGGCGTACCAGTTCGTCTATGGCCAGGGCTACGCCAACTCCGGTTGCCGGATCAGCCCGCTCAAGTGGCCCGATCCGCCCCTGCCCGGCGGCTTCTCCAAGGAGGAGCGCTGGAAGGGGTTCCGGCTCAACGAGTGCGGCCTGTTCACCAGCAGCCGCGGCGCCAGCTCCCTCTCCCCGCACCGGGTCTACGAGTACGCCCTCGACCGGGCCGAGGCGGGCCTGCCGGCCGGACACCCCTTCCCCCTGCGCCTAGTGGTCGAGACGGCACCGCAGCAGCAGGGACAGCGCAGCTACATCGGTCCGCTCAACCCACACGGGAAGGGGTGGAGTGTCTGGCTATACCTGCCGTGACCGAAGTGGCCGGGGGAGAGGCGTTGAAGGTGCCGACCGTGCAGCCGGGTCGTCACTGATGCCCTCAAGTTGTCATGGAGCGGCCGGGGCGAAGTCGGTGCCAGGGGGATCTCTGATCCATCGTTGATCTGGACAGCCACGTCTGCCGGCTGGTCCGATCCGGAGAAGACACGAACCCTACCTTTCTTGCAGACAATCCCTGCAGGATCTGCAGAATGCACCTGGCCCCGGTGCCCACGAGACCAAGCCAACTGTCTGAAACTGCAAAAGAATCTGAATTGGCACGATCATCGCTCATGCAGCGGCATGGGAAGAGAAATGATCCTGCTGACAGGTGCCACCGGCTATCTGGGCCGCCATCTCTGCCACCACCTGCTGGATCGGGGTTACCGGGTCACCACTCTCGTCCGTGGCAGACAGGAGGGGATGAGGGCGCGTCTGGCGCAGGCCCTCGGCCCCCTGGGCCGCGAACCCGGGGTGGTGGAGGCGTTCGAGGGTGACATTACCCTGCCCGACTGTGGCCTGGAGGCCGCAGTCCGGCGGCGGCTCGCCCGTGAAGGGGTGGCCGCCGTCATCCACTGCGCCGGCCTGACCCGATTCGGATCTCATCTGGCCGACGAGGCGCAGCGGCACAATCTGGAGGGCACCCGCAACGTCCATGCCCTGTCGCGTGCGCTGGACGCCGGCCAGTTCCACCATGTGAGCACCGCATTCGTCGCCGGGGACGCCAGCGGGACCTTCGATCAGGAGGCGCTCGATCGCGGGCAGGGATTCCATAATCCCTACGAGGCCTCGAAGTTCGCAGCCGAACTCCATCTGCGACAGGTACACCGGGCGGGTGAGGTGCTGCGTATCCACCGGCCCTCGATCGTTGTCGGCGGCCATCCCCTGGGGCTCAACCAGGGGGCGAGCACCGTCTATACCTTCCTCAAGGCGCTCCATTTCCTGCGCTGCTGCTGGCGGCGCGACCCCGGTCGCATGGCCTGCTGGGGCGTGGAGGAGGGGGAGACCGGGCTCCATCTCCCGATGCGGGTCGAGGGGGACCCCGGTCTGACGGTCAATCTCGTCTCCATCGATCAGGTGGTCGAGGGGATTGCCGCATCCCTCGACCGGCCCCGGCCCGGCCTGAGCAGTCGCACCATACTTGGCCAGGACTACACCCTGGAGCGGCTGCGGCACGAATTCAGCCGGGCGATGGGAATCACCGGCATCCGACTGGTCGACGCAGCGGCCTGGCGGGAGCGGGAGATGACACCGATCGAGCGCAACTTCCGGCGCGCCACCGCGAGTTATCTGCCCTACCTGCGTGGGTCACCCCGTTTCCCCGACTGCGAAAAGGCGGCAGGCTGGCCGGTGGACCCCGGAAGGCTGGCACGGCAGTTCCGCCGCTTGCTGGAGGATGATCGGGCAGGTCTGGGGTCACAGGCCATGGAGTTGCTGCAGGTGCGGGGGCCGGAGGATTACTTTCACTGCCTGCTCGACCGCCGCGTGGGGCACAGCTTCCTGGAGCGGATCCGCTTCATCGACTGCCGGGCGCGTTTTCTGGTGGAGGACATCCCGCCCTTCGACCGCATTCTCCATTTCCGAGGTGGCGAGGTCCGTTACTGTGACCCCGACGAGCGGGAGTGGGACTTCTGCTACCGCCTGGATCGCCCGCTGTTCGAGGCCATCGTCCGGGGCGAGGAGGAGATCCGGCGCGCCTTCTTCGCCGGGAGGGTCCGGATCAATGGCGACAAGGAGGCGGCGCTCAAGTTCGGCTTCCTGTTCGACGACCACTGCCGCCACCTGGAGCAGCGGGTACTGGAGGAGGTATGCGCCTGATGGCAGAGCGTCTTCCTTTGCTCCTGCGCAGCCACTACCAGATGCTGTTCTGGGTCCCGCTGCTGCTGGCCCTCCTGGGCAGCGGCTTCATGCGGCTGCAGGTGGAGAACCGCATCGATGCCTGGGTCGATCCCTCCGGTCCGGCCTACCAGCGCTATCAGAAGATGGTACAGCGCTTCGGTGAGGACCGCTTCCTGCTCATCGCCTTTCCCACCACTGGCCTGACACCCGAGCACCTGCGCGGCTATCTCGACCTGGTGGCGGCGCTGCGCCAGGAGCCAGCGGTGCACGCGGTCTTCGACCCCGTTGGCACGGACCTGCTGGCGGGGGTCGATCCACGCCGACCGGGAACGGAAGACCCCCTGCGCCGGGGGCTGCGTTCGCCGGACGGGAAGACCACCGGGCTGCTCCTGCTGTTCCACGATGGACAGGTAGAGGCCGAGCGGCGCATTCTGGACAACCTGCAGGAGGGCTGCCGCAACCTGGGGCTCGAATGCCGCTTCGCCGGCCCGGTCTTCCTCGGCAATTATCTGGGCGAGGCCATCGGGCGCGACCTGTCGCGGGTGGTCACCGCCCTGGTGCTGGTCTCGATGCTCCTGATGCTCCTGTTCCTGCGCAGCTGGCAGGCGAGTGTGGCGGTGCTGGCGGCCAGTGGCCTGGGCCTGTGGTACACGCTGATCTGGGCCGGCCTGCTGGGCTATTCGCTCAATCTGCCGATGCTGGTGGTCTTCCCGCTGCTGTTCTGCGTGGCGGTGACCCTCGCCATCCACCTCTTCTCCGGCCACGGCGGGCGGGAACGGGAGCTGCCCGAGGTCCTGCCCCGCCTGCTGCGCCCGGCGCTGATCGCCATGCTCACCACCCTGCTGGGCAGTCTCACCCTGCTGCTGGCCCCGCAGCGGGCCCTGTACCAGGCCGGGGCGGTGCTGCCGGTCGGGATCGGGGTCACCTTCGCCCTGGTGCTGCTGTTCATGCCGGCCGCCTATCGTCTGCTGCGGGGCGGCTGGACGCTGCCCCCGCTGGTGGCGAGGCCACCGGCCAGTGGCCCCCTCAGCCGTCAACTGGTGGGGTTGGGCCTGCTGCTGGCTACCGCCGCATCGCTGTTCGCCCTGCCGCGGTTGCAGACCGATCCGGACGCGCTGAATTTCTTTCCGGAGGACTCCCCGGTTACTCGTGGCTATGACTACATCGAGCACCGGCTCTGCGGCCTGTTCGTCATCGATGCCGTGATCACGGCGCGCGAAGGACGGCTGACCGATCCCGAAAACGGTGCGCGCATCGGCCGCTTCCTGCAGCGCCTGGCCCGGCTGCCTCGGCTCACCACGGTCCTGCCGGGGGCCGGCTGGCGGCAATTGTCCGACATTGTAGATGGTCCCGGCCGGCAGCTACGTGATGCCTTTCTCTCGGACGATGGACGCAGCCTGCGCCTGACCCTGCACTTCCGGGAAGTTGGCGGCGATGGCTATCTCGCGGTCGAGCGGTCGGTACGGGAGGCCTGGCAGGCCGGAGAGACGGGCGCCCTGGAACTGGAGACGAGCGGCCTGCTGCCACTGATCCTGGCCTCGCAGGACCGGCTGCTGCGCACCCAGGGTCGCGCCTTCCCGCTGGTGGTGCTGGGCATGAGCCTGGTGCTGTTCCTGCTGGTGCGCACCCCCGGCTCCCTGCTGCTGGCCTGCGCCGCCAACCTGATCCCGCTGGCCCTCACGGCCGGGGCCATGGCCCTGCTGCGGATCCCGCTCAACAGCATCAACCTGTTCGTCGCCGCCATCATGCTCGGCGTGATCGTCGATGACACCGTCTACCTGCTGTGGGCCGGCCGCGAGCAGGGCTCACTCGATGCGGCGCTGAGGCGGGTGGGACCGGCCCTGTGGATGACCTCGGTCACCATCGCCGTGGCCTTCACCACCCTGTTCCTGTCGGATCTCACGCCGGTGCGCCAGTTCGGCCTGCTCTCGGTGCTGGCGGTGGCCAGCGCCTGGCTCTGCGACGTCTACCTGTTGCCCGGTTTTCTGCATCTGCTGGAGGTACGCCATGAGCCGGTGGCTTGAACCCGTGCTGGAACTGCACCTGGACTCCGAGTGGGGATCGCCCTACTGGCTGCAACGCCAGCGGGAGCTGGGGATCGACCTCCGTCGCGAGGTCCGGACGGTGGACGATCTGGCCCTGCTCGGGCCCTTCGACCTGGAGCTGCTGCGCCGCCACCCGCTGGAGCACTTCGTGCCGCGGGCGATGTTGCAGGGGGGGCGGCAGATGCTGCTGGGCGAGACCGGCGGGACCTCCGGCCCTCCCTGCAGCGTGGTCTTTCTGGAGGCGGAGTTCGAGGCCGCCTTCGTACACCCCTTCTTCCACGCCACCGGCTGGCGGCGTGAATCCGAGGAGGGGCGCTGGCTCTGGCTGGGACCGGGCGGCCCGCACCTGATCGGACGGGCGGCCCGGCGCATCGCCAGGGAGAGCACCGGCTGCGACTGCTTCAGCATCGACTTCGACCCCCGCTGGTACCGCACCCTGGCGCCGGGGACCCTGATGCGCCGGCGCTATCTCGGCCATCTCCTGGAGCAGGCACGGCGCATCCTCCACCAGCAGCCCTCGGTGCGCTTCCTGTTCGCCACCCCCGTGGTGCTGCTGGAACTCGCCTCCGGTCTGGAAGAGCAGGTGCGCGAGCGGATCGGCTTCATCTACCTGGGGGGGATGCCGGTGGAACCGCAACCGTTGCAGGCACTGGGTGAATACTTCCCCAATGCCCGGCTCCTCAGCGGCTACGGCAACAGCCTGTTCGGAGTCTGCCATGAGGCCGCGCCGCACCGTCCCGACGGCGAGCCGCCCCGTTACTTCCCGCCCGACGACGGCCGCATGCTGCTGCAGCTGGTGAGCCTGGACCCGGCCCTGGACGATGCCGAGCGGCTGATCCTCCCGGTGGCCGAGGGGGAGTGCGGCCAGGTGGTGATGCACCGGCTGGACTGCTCCCTGTTCCTGCCCAACGTGATGGAGCGGGACCAGGGGGTGCGGGTGCGTGCCGGAGGGCGCGAGGGGGTGGAGGCGCCGCAGCCGTTGCAGGTGATGGGGATCGAGATCGAACAGGGGATCTACTG
>RFJX01000108.1 GCA_003694425.1 Gammaproteobacteria bacterium | reverse complement strand
TCTCAACTACGCCGGGCGGGGCAACCGCAACCGGGGGATGGATGCCCTGCACGCGATGACCCGCAAGGCGGTCCTGCTCCTGTTCGAGACCGCCCTGGCCGACATCGAGGCCGGACGCCGGACCGAATTCGTCACCGGCAACAACGACGCCGACGCGGTGCTCCTGCTGCACTGGGCGCGCCGGCGCCTCGGCACGGGAATCGATGCCCTGGAACGTGATCTGGTGGCCTGGGGCGGCAACGCCACCGGGGTCAACGTGGCCAACATCGACAACCTGGGCAACGTCCATCCCGATACCTACTGGTGGGACTACCATCTGGGCAATGTCCGGGAACGCCCCTTCTCCGCCATCTGGTCCGACGACTCCGACCCGCTGCTCAAGGGCCTGCGGATGCGCCCCCGGCCACTGAAGGGACGCTGTGGCGCCTGCCGCTTCCAGGCCATCTGCAACGGCAACACCCGGGTGCGGGCACGCCAGCTCTCGGGCGACCCCTGGGCGGCCGATCCCGGCTGCTATCTCACGGATACCGAGATAGGCCTGGCCCCGAAGGCCGCCCTGGCATGATGCCGCGCCTGCTCCTGCTCCTGCTGGCGTTGCTGGCGGCCGCCGCCAGTGCCGGCGACGGCCCCGCGCTCTATGACCGGCACTGCGCCGGCTGCCACGGCGCCGGACGGCTGGGCGGCCAGGGCCCGGCCCTGTTGCCGGAGAACCTGCAGCGGACCCGACGCAGCGCCGCCCGCAAGGCGATCAGCGAAGGATTGCCGGCGACCCAGATGCCCGCCTTTGGCGGGCAGCTGACCCCGGCCGGGATCGAGGCCCTGCTGGACTACATCTACACCCCCCCGGAGACACCCCCCCGCTGGGGGGAGCGCGAGATCAGGGCCAGTCACGTCGTCCCCCATCCACTGGCCTCCCTGCCGGCGCGCCCGGTCCACCGGGCCGACCCGCTCAATCTCTTCGTGGTGGTGGAATCGGGTGATCACCATGTCACCATCCTCGATGGCGACCGCCTCGAGCCGCTGACCCGCTTCAAGTCGCACTATGCCCTGCACGGCGGGCCGAAGTTCTCCCCTGACGGGCGCTTCGTCTATCTCGCCTCGCGGGATGGCTGGATCACCAAATACGACCTCTGGGGCCTGCAGACCGTGGCCGAGGTCCGCGCCGGCATCAACACCCGCAACCTGGCCGTCTCCAGCGACGGCCGCCATGTGATGGTGGCCAACTACCTGCCCCACACCCTGGTGCTGCTCGATGCCGCCGAACTGGAGCTGGTCCAGGTGATCCCGGTGCGGGACGAGGCCGGCCACGGTTCCAGGGTCAGCGCGGTCTATGACGCGCCGCCACGCAAGAGCTTCATCGCCGCGCTCAAGGACCTGAAGGAGGTGTGGGAGATCCCCTACAGCGAGAACCCGCCCTTCTACGGCATGGTCCACGACTGGCGCGACGAAGGGGTGCCGGTTTCGCTGCCGAGATTTCCGATCCGGCGGATCGGGCTGGACGACTACCTCGACGACTTCTTCTTCGACCCCGGCTACGAGCACCTCATCGGCTCGGCCCGGGGTGGTCACGGGGCACAGGTCATCAATCTGCTGGTAGGCAGGAAAATCGCGGAGCTGCCGCTGGAGGGGCTGCCCCACCTCGGCTCCGGGATCACCTGGGATCGCGCTGGCGTGCCGGTGCTGGCCACGCCCAACCTGAAAAAGGCCGAGGTCACCGTCATCGACCTGCGTGACTGGAAGGTTATCCGGCGCATCCCGACGCTGGGACCGGGCTTCTTCCTGCGCAGCCACGAACGGACTCCCTATGCCTGGGCCGATGTCTTCTTCGGACCGGATCGGGACGCCGTGCACGTCATCGACAAGCAGTCACTGGAGATCGTGCGCACCCTGCGCCCTGCGCCGGGCAGGACCGCGGCCCATGTCGAATTCACCCGGGACGGACGCTACGCCCTCCTGAGCATCTGGGAGATGGACGGGGCCATCGTGGTCTACGATGCCGCCACCCTCGAGGAGGTGAAACGGATCCCGATGGTCCGGCCGGCCGGCAAGTACAACGTCTGGAACAAGATCCACCACTCCCGCGGGACCTCGCACTGATCCAGACCGACAACCGACTACTGATGACCGACAACTGAAAACTCACCCCTGCCACATTTCCTCGCAGTGGCGGCGCAGGGCGCCCACGTCCGGGATGTGGACCCGCGCCCCCTCCATCTCGACCAGGCCCCGCCTGCGCAGCTCATTGGTGATGCGGGAAAAGGTCTCCGGGGTGATGGAGAGGCGGGAGGCGATGAGCTGCTTGGGTGCCGGCAGCTCGATGGTGAGCTCCCCCTCCGCCACCGGGGGGCCCAGCTGCTGGAGATAGGAGACGATGCGGAAGGTCGCGTTCTGCAGGGTGAGCTGGTCCACCTCCTCCACCCAGCGGTGCAGACGCATGGAGAGATCGGCCAGCATCCGGAAGCAGGTCTCCGGCGACCGGCGCAGGAGATCCTTGAAGACCGCGTTGCTGAAGGAGAGGACCACGCTCTCCCCCACCGAGACGGTGGTGACCGGGTAGCACGTCTGCCCCATGAACATCACCGCCTCGGCGAAGGTCTTGCCCGGCTGCACGATCTCGATGATCTTCTCATGGCCCAGGTCGGAGATCCGCTTGAGGACCACCCTTCCGCTCTCCAGGAGATAGAATCTCGATGCCTGCTGGCCCCGGTGGAACAGCACCTGGCCGTCCTCCAGCCGGTGTCGGCGCATGCTCTGGCAGAGCTGGCCCAGCTGGTCCGGCCCCAGGGCGCTGAACAGGAGCTGGGAGGAGAGGTCGATCCCACCGCCATTTTCCCGATCGCTCATGGATATCCCCCGACTCGTGTCACCACACCGACGGGACATTTTCTGTCCCCGGATTGATCCATATCAATGCGCGACAGCATCCCTCCGGCTATCCTGATCGCAGATTCTCCTTCATCCGACACGATCTCCTGAGGAAATCATGAGGACAGCAAAGATGCGCAAACACCCTGCCCCGCACACGTCCGGATCTCGGCCGGCCCTCACGGCCTCCGGGATCGGCCTGGCCCTGATCCTGACCTGCGGCCCGGGGGTTGTGCACTCGGTCCAGGCGGAAGAGGCCCTCTGGCCGGCCCTGACCGGCGGCACATCCGACTTCCTGGCCCGCTACCGCTTCGAGCACGTCGACGACGACCTGAAGACGAAGGACGCCAACGCCAACACCCTGCGCCTGGCCCTCGGTTACCGCACCGGCGCCTTCCACGGCTTCCGTCTCTATGGCCAGCTGGAGCATGTCCAGGCAATCACGGAGGAGAAGTACTTCGACCTGCAGAACGGCAAGACCAGTTATCCGGTCATCGCCGATCCGGAGAGCACCGAACTCAAGCAGGCCTACCTGAGCTACGAGGGGATCTCCGCCACCGAGATCCGCGTCGGCCGCCAGATCATCACCTACCGCAAGGCCCCCTTCCACCGCTACATCGGCACCGTGCTGTGGCGCCAGAACTGGCAGACCTTCGACGCGGTGAGCCTGAAGAACACCTCGCTGCCTGACACCACCCTGCAGCTGGCCTACGTCAACCAGGTCAACCTCATCACCCGCAAGAACGACGACATCGACGCCTTCTTCTTCAACGGCAAGTATACCGGCTTCAAGCCGGCGAAGCTGGAACTCTACAACTACTATCTGGACTACGACGACAAGCCGGACTTCGGCAAGTCCACCAACACCCTGGGCCTGCGCGCCAATGGTGCGCATCCGCTGAACGGCACCGTCAGCCTGCTCTACACCGGCGAATTCGCCTGGCAGACCGACGTGGGTGACAACCCGGTCTCCTACGACGCCAACTACTGGCTGGTCGAGGGTGGCGTGAAGTTCAAGCTGGACAACCCGCTGAACATGCTCCTGCTCAAGGCCAGTTACGAGGTCCTGGGCAGCGACAACGGAACCAAGGCCTTCATCACCCCGCTGGGGACCAACCACGCCTTCCAGGGCTGGGCCGACCGCTTCCTGGCCACCCCCGCCAATGGCATCGAGGACTTCTACGCCACTCTGATCACGAAGCCCTTCGGGGCCAAGTTCGTGGCCGTCTGGCACGACCTGAGTTCGGAGGAGCGGGACTTCGACTACGGCACCGAACTGGACCTGATGCTGACCAAAAGCTTCATGAAGCACTGGACCGTCGGGGCCAAGGCCTCCTGGTACGACGCCGACGGCAACAGCCTCAACACCGCCGGCCCGCCCTCGAAGGACGCCACCAAGTACTGGGCCTGGGTGCAGTTCAAGTACTGAAATGAGCGGCAATCTGTATACCAGGCGCCAGCTGCTCAGGGGACGGACAGGCAACGGCAGGCCGGTGTTGCGCCCGCCATGGGCGGTACCGGAAGAAGGGTTCACCGACCGCTGCAGCCGCTGCGGCGACTGCCTGACGGCCTGCCCGGAGGGGATCCTGCGCAAGGGCGACGGCGGCTTTCCCGAGGTCGACTTCGGCCGCGGCGAGTGCACCTTCTGCGGCGACTGCCTGGCGGCATGTGAGACCGGGGCCCTGGCGCAGAGGACACCCCCCTGGACGGCGAAGGCCGGGATCGGCCAGGCCTGCCTGGCCCTGCACGGGGTCGACTGCCAGATCTGTCAGGAACAGTGCGAAACCCGCGCCATAACCTTCACGCCGGTGGCCGGGAGTGTCCCCCGCCCCCGGCTCGACCCCGGACGCTGCACCGGTTGTGGTGCCTGCGTGGCCCCCTGCCCGGTCACCGCGATCGAGGTGCGGGCAAAGATGGAGATGGTCGCATGAACATCTGCGGAGTCCTGGTCCACAGCCGTCCGGAGGCGGTGGAGTCGGTCCGACGGCAACTGGAGTCCCTGGAGGGCGTCGAGGTCCACGGCACCGCGGAGGATGGCCGCATGGTGGTCACGGTGGAAGCGGAAGAGGGCAGGCTGGTACTCGACCAGCTGACCCGCATGCGGGATATCGAGGGTGTGCTCGACGCGGCCCTCGTCTATCACTACGACGAACAGCAGGATACGGAATTACAGTCCCTTGAGGAGGTGACGTCATGAAACTCTCCCGGCGCGATTTCATCAAGAGCAACGCCATCGCCGCCACCGCAGCGGTGGCGGGCATCACCCTGCCCGTGGCGCGTGAGGCGCAGGCGGTGGGCAACGAGCCCATCCGCTGGGACAAGGCCCCGTGCCGCTTCTGCGGCACCGGCTGCAGCGTGCTGGTGGGCACCCGCAACGGCCGGATCGTCGCCACCCAGGGCGACCCGGATGCCCCGGTCAATCGCGGTCTGAACTGCATCAAGGGCTATTTCCTCTCCAAGATCATGTACGGCAAGGACCGCCTGACCACGCCGTTGCTGCGCAAGAAGGACGGCAAGTACGACAAGAACGGTGACTTCGAACCGGTCTCCTGGGACGAGGCCTTCGACATCATGGCCGAGAAGTGGAAGGCCTCCCTCAAGCGTTCCATGGAGGAGAACCGGGGCAAGAAGCCCGAGGAGCTCACCTCCCGGGTCGCCATGTTCGGCTCAGGGCAGTGGACCGTCTGGGAGGGCTATGCCGCCGCCAAGCTCTACAAGGCCGGTTTCCGCTCCAACCACATCGACCCCAATGCCCGTCACTGCATGGCCTCGGCGGTGGCCGGCTTCATCCGCGGCTTCGGCGCGGATGAGCCGATGGGCTGCTATGACGACCTCGAGCATGCCGACGCCTTCGTCCTGTGGGGGTCCAACATGGCCGAGATGCACCCCATCCTCTGGTCGCGGCTGACCAACACCCGGCTGTCCAGGCCCGGCTGCGAGGTGCACGTGCTCTCCACCTTCCGCCACCGCTGTTACGACCTGGCGGACAACGACATCATCTTCACCCCGCAGACCGATCTGGCGATCCTCAACTACATCGCCAACTACATCATCCAGAATGGTGCCTACAACAAGGAGTTCATCGACCGGCACGTCACCTTCAACAAGACCCCGACCGACATCGGCTACGGCCTGCGGCCGGAGCACCCGCTGCAGAAGAAGGCGAAGAACCCGAACAAGGGCAAGCTCACGAAGATCAGCTTCGAGGAGTACGCCGAGTCGGTGAAGCCCTACACCCTGGAGTACGTCTCCGAACTCTCCGGGGTGCCGAAGGAGAAGCTCGAAAGGCTGGCGAAGCTGTATGCCGATCCCGGGCGGAAGATCACCTCCTTCTGGACCATGGGCTTCAACCAGCACTCCCGCGGCACCTGGGTCAACGGCCTGATCTACAACGTCCATCTGCTGATGGGCAAGATCTCCGAGCCCGGCAACGGCCCCTTCTCCCTCACCGGCCAGCCCTCCGCCTGCGGCACCGCCCGCGAGGTGGGCACCTTCGCCCACCGCCTGCCGGCCGACTACGTGGTGAAGAAGAAGGCCCACCGTGAGTTCGCCGAGAAGATCTGGAAGCTGCCGGAGGGGACCATCCCGGGCAAGGTGGGCTATCACGCCGTGCTCCAGAGCCGGATGCTCAAGGACGGCAAGATCGACTGCTACTGGGTGCAATGCAACAACAACATGCAGGCCGGCCCCAACATGAACCAGGAGACCTGGCCCGGCTGGCGCAACCCCGATGCCTTCGTGGTGGTCTCCGACCCCTACCCCACGGTCTCGGCCCAGGCCGCCGACCTGATCCTGCCCACCGCGATGTGGACCGAGAAGGAGGGCGCCTACGGCAACGCCGAGCGACGCACCCAGTTCTGGCGCCAGCAGGTCAGGGCCCCCGGCGAGGCCCGCTCCGACCTGTGGCAGGTCATGGAGTTCTCCAAACGCTTCACGATGGAGGAGGTCTGGCCCGAGGAGCTGCTGGCCAAGGCGCCCGAATATCGCGGCAAGACCCTGTTCGAGGTGCTCTACGCCAACGGCCAGGTGGACAAGTACCCCTTCCAGGGCAAGGTGGTGGACGACCGGGGTTACGAGTACGACAACGACGAATCCGCGCACTTCGGCTTCTACGTCCAGAAGGGGCTGTTCGAGGAGTACCGCCGCTTCCAGCACGAGGGACCGAAGAAGGGGCACGAACAGGCCCCGTTCGACATGTACCACAAGGCCCGCGGCCTGCGCTGGCCGGTGATCGACGGCAAGGAGACCCTGTGGCGCTATCGTGAAGGTTACGACCCCTACGTCGCCGAGGGCGAGGGGGTGAAGTTCTACGGCAACAAGAACGGCCGGGCCAACATCATCTTCGCCCCCTACGAGCCACCGGCCGAGAGCCCGGATCAGGAATTCGACCTCTGGCTCTCCACCGGCCGGGTGCTGGAGCACTGGCACTCCGGCTCGATGACCCGCAGGGTACCGGAGCTGTATCGCGCCTTCCCGGACGCGGTGGTCTTCATGCACCCCGACGATGCGAAGGAACGCGGGCTGCGGCGGGGACTCGTGGCCACCATCGAATCCCGGCGCGGGAAGATCAAGGCGATGGTCGAGACCCGGGGCCGCAACGCCCCGCCGCGCGGCCTGATCTTCATTCCGTGGTTCGATGCCGGTCGCCTGGTCAACAAGCTGACCCTCGACGCCACCTGCCCCCTCTCCAAGGAGACCGATTTCAAGAAGTGCGCCGTGAAGGTCTACAAGGCCTGAGAGGAGGCGGCAGGGGAAGGAGATGGCAGTGAAATTCAGCCCTTCCAGGCGCAGGTTCCTGACCGACACCGCCAGCTCCGCCTGCGCGGCGGCGCTGGTCGGTCTCGGCCTTGCGGCCTATGCCCGGCAGAGCCGTGCGCTGCCTCCCACCGCCATCCGTCCGCCCGGGGCGCTGGCGGAAGAGGAGTTCACCGCCGCCTGCGTGCGCTGCGGGCTCTGCGTGCGGGACTGCCCCTATCCCACCCTGCGCCTGGCCCGGCCGGAAGAGCCGATCCCGGCCGGCACCCCCTATTTCACCGCCCGCGAGGCGCCCTGCGAGATGTGCGAGGACATCCCCTGCGTGGCCGCCTGCCCGACCGGGGCGCTGGACAAGTCCCTCAAGAAGATCGACGACGCCCGGATGGGGCTGGCCCACGTGGTGGACCAGGAGAACTGCCTCGCCTTCCAGGGTCTGCGCTGCGAGGTCTGCTTCAACGTCTGTCCGCTGCGTGACCAGGCCATCACCCTGGAGCTGCAGCGCAACGAACGGACCGGGAAGCACGCGCTGTTCGTACCGGTGGTCCACTCCGATGCCTGCACCGGCTGCGGCAAGTGTGAACAGGCCTGTGTCCTGGAGGAGGCGGCGATCAAGGTCC